>JANOEW010000095.1:0-1519 GCA_031413475.1 Amaricoccus sp. | reverse complement strand
GCCTCGGCCGCCTCGAGCGCGCCGGTCACCCGGTCGAGAAGGCCCATCGCCCGGTCGGCGGTGGCCTGCAGTGCCGCGGCCCTTGCGGTCGCCGTCTCTGCCACGGCGAGCGCCCGCGCGGTCAGCGCGGCCAGATCGTCGCGCTCGGCGGTCCGTGCCTCGAGCCCCGCCAGCGCGCGTTCGAGCGCCGCCGCCTGCGCCTCGGCCACCGCCGCAAGGCGGTCCTGTCCGAGGGTTGCCGCCTCGGCCTCGGCCGCAAGCTCTTCGATCTCGTCGAAAAGTGCGCCCATCAGCGCTTCGGGTGCCGCCGCCCTTGCCGCTGCCGCCCCCGCAAGATCGAAGGCGTGCCCGCTCAGGTCCACCCGCCAGCGCCCCTCGTTGTCGCGCCGCGCCGCGATCACGTCCTTGGCGATCGCCTCGCGCAGCTTCAGACGGCTGACGCCAAGCCGCTCTGCCGCCTCGGCAAGAAGCATGAAGGAAAGGCTTCTGTCGCTGTCTTCGGCCATGGCGGACGTCAGATGACCCCCCTCGCGCGCCAGTCGTCAAGCACCGACGCAGCGATGTTCAGAAGGCCGCCGAGCACTTCGTCGGTATGCTCGCCAAGGTCCGGCCCGGCATGGCGCACCGCACCGGGCGTATCCGACAGGCGCGGTGCCACGTTCTGCATCTTGAGGCTGCCGAAGTCGCGGTGCGGCACCTCCACGATCGCCTCGCGCGCCCTGAAATGCGGGTCGGCGAGCATGTCGGGCGCGGTGTAGATCAGGCCGCAAGGAACGCCGTTGTCCTCCAGCAGCCTTTCAAGCCGGGCCAGATCGACGGTCCTCGTCCAGTCGTTGATCATCGCGTCAAGCTCCGGCTGGTGCGCCCCGCGCGCCGCGTGGGTTGCATAGCGCGGGTCCTCGGCCAGATCGGGACGGTTCATCGCGGCGGCAAGCCGCCGGAACACGGTGTCCTGATTGGCGGCGATCAGCAAGAGTTTCCCGTCCCTGGTGTCGAAGACGTTCGACGGGCTGACATTGGGCAGGATCGGGCCGGTACGCTCGCGCACATAGCCGGCGGCGGCGTATTCGGTGACCGTGCTTTCCATCATCGCAAGCACCGCCTCGTAGATCGCCGAATCGACCACCTGCCCACGTCCGGTACGCCCGCGCGCATGCAGCGCCATCAGCGCGCCGAGGCAGGCATAGGTGGCCGCCAGTTCATCGCCGATCGAGATGCCCATCCGGCTGGGCGGGCGATCGGGTTCACCCACGATATAGCGCCAGCCGCCCATTGCCTCGCCGATCCCGCCAAACCCGGCGCGATCCGAATAGGGCCCGGTCTGGCCGTATCCGGACATCCGCGCGACGATCAGCTTGGGGTTCTCGGCCTGGAGCGCGGCGGGGGAGAGGCCCCACTTTTCCAGCGTGCCGGGCTTGAAATTCTCGACCAGCACGTCGGCCCCGGCGATCAGGCGGCGGGCCAGCGCCTGCCCCTCCGGCACCCGCAGATTGAGCGAGACCGACTTCTTGTTGCGCGC
>JANOEW010000094.1:0-4250 GCA_031413475.1 Amaricoccus sp. | reverse complement strand
CCCGAGTCCCCGCATGCACCCGCCCGCCCTGGTCGACAGCCACTGCCATCTCGACTTCCCCGACTTCGCGGGCGAGACCGACGCGGTCGTGGCCCGCGCCGCCGCCGCCGGCGTCACCCGCATGGTCACGATCTGCACCCGGCTGCGCCTCGCGCCCCAGGTCCGCGCCATTTCCGAGGCGCACGCGGGCGTGTTCTGGGCCGCCGGCGCCCATCCGCTCCACGTCGCCGAGGAGCCGCTCGCCACGGTCGACGTCCTCGTCGCGCTGGCCCGCCACCCCAAGATGGTCGGCATCGGCGAAACCGGCCTCGACTACCACTACTCCGCCGCGACCAAGGCCGTGCAGGCCGAAAGCCTGCGCCTGCACATCGCGGCCGCGCGCGCGACCGGCCTGCCGCTGATCATCCACGCCCGCGACGCCGACGCCGACATCGGCCGCATCCTCGCCGAGGAACACGCCGCCGGCGCCTATGCCTGCGTCATGCACTGCTTCACCGCCGGCGCGGCGCTGGCCGAGATCGCGCTCGGCCTCGGGTTCTACCTCTCCGTCTCCGGCATCGCGACCTTCAAGTCCGCCGGTGACCTGCGCGCGATCTTCGCCGCTGCGCCGCCCGACCGGCTGCTGGTCGAAACCGACGCGCCCTACCTCGCGCCGCTGCCGCACCGCGGCCGGCGCAACGAGCCCGCCTTCGCCGCCGACACCGCCCGCGCCATTGCGGTTCACCTCGGCCGCGACCCCTTGGCGTTCGCTGGCGAGACGTCGGCAAACTTCGACCGCCTGTTCGCCAAAGCCGCCGCGTGGCGCGCCCCGTGACCGCCCGGTTCCGAGCCACCATCCTCGGCTGCGGCTCCTCGGGCGGCGTGCCCCGGCTCGGCGGCGAATGGGGCGCCTGCGACCCGGCGAACCCCAAGAACGCGCGGCGGCGCTGCTCGCTGCTGATCGAACGCTTCGAAGGCGAGGCCGCCACGCGCGCGCTGATCGACACCTCGCCCGACCTGCGCGCGCAGCTGCTCGACGCCGGCGTGGGCCTGCTCGACGGCGTCGTCTACACCCACGCCCACGCCGACCACGTTCACGGCATCGACGACCTGCGCATGATCGTCTTCAATCGCCGCGCCCGCCTGCCGGTCTGGGCCGACGCCAACACGGCCGAGGCCCTGATTTCGCGCTTCGGCTACGCCTTTTTCCAGCCAATCGGCTCCGACTACCCGCCGATCCTCGACCTCACCACGCTGGACGGACCCTTCACGGTCGACGGCGCCGGCGGCCCGATACCCTTCGCGCCGATCCGGGTCCAGCATGGCGGCATCGTGGCGCTCGGCTTCCGCATCCACGGCCTCGCCTACCTGCCCGACGTCTCCGACATCCCCGACAGCGCCTGGCCCCAGCTCGCCGGGCTCGACACGCTGGTGCTCGACGCGCTGCGCTATCGCCCGCACCCGACCCACGCCCACCTGGCGCGCAGCCTCGACTGGATCGGACGTGCGGCCCCGCGCCGGGCGGTGCTCACGAACATGCACAACGACCTCGACTACGTCACCCTGGCCGCGGAGACTCCGGCGCACGTGGTCCCGGCGCACGACGGGATGACGCTGGACTTCGGCCCGTGATCCTCACCCTGGTCACGGTGGTCCTGCCGGTCTTCCTGGTTATCGGCGCCGGCTACGCCGCGGCGCGGGCCGGGCTCTTCTCCGCCGGCGCTATCGACGGGCTCATGCTCTTCACCCTGAACTTCGCCGTACCCTGCCTGCTGTTTCGCGGCATCGCCGACCTCGATCTCGGCGCGGTGTTCGACCCGCGCCTGCTCGTCGCCTTCTACGCCGGCGCGGTGATCTGCTTTGCCCTCGGCATCGCCGGCGCACGGCTGATCTACCACCGCCGCCCCGGCGAGGCGGTGGCGATCGGCTTCGCCGCCCTGTTCTCCAACTCGCTGCTGCTCGGCATCCCGATCATGGAGCGCGCCTACGGGACAGCATCGCTCGCGCCGAACTTCGCGATCATCGCGATCCACGCGCCGCTGCTCTACCTGATCGGCATCACCGTGATGGAGTTCACCCGCGCCGACGGCCGCAGCCTCGCCGGCACCGCCCGGGCGGTGGCGCGCTCGATGTTCCGCAACGCGCTGATGATCGGCCTCGCGTTCGGCTTCGCGGTCAACCTCTCGGGCCTCGACCTGCCCGAGCCGATCCGCGTCGCCGTCGGCATGATGGCCGACTCCGCGCTGCCCGCCGCGCTGTTCGGCCTCGGCGGCGTGCTGACCCGCTACGCCATGCGCGCCTCGCTCGGCGAAGCCGGCATGATCGCCGCGCTCTCGCTCGTCCTCCACCCCGCCATCACCTACGGCCTCGCCCGGCACGCCTTCGCCCTGCCGCCCGAGTTCGTGCGCTCGGCGGTGGTCACCGCCGCCATGGCCCCGGGGGTCAACGCCTACGTCTTCGCCAGCCTCTACGGCCGCGGCCAGGCCCAGGCCGCCGCCGCCGTCCTGCTCGCCACCGCCGCCTCCGTGCTCACCGTCTCGGCGTGGCTCACCCTGCTCGGCGGCGTCGGCTGAGCCGCGGACCCCGGACCCGCGGTTTCACCGGTCCCGAGCCGTCGCCGCCCGCGCCGCCAGCCGCTCGGCGAGGCCCAGCGCCAGCGCGGCGGCGCAACCGAGGATCACGAACCGCAGCTCCCAGACCAGCGTGCCGCGCCAGCCGCCGATCTCGCTCCGCAGGATCCAGACCCCAAGGCAGGCCCCGAGCGTCAGGAGCAGCGCGACGATCCGGGCCGGGCTCACCCCGCGGTCCTCATCGAGCGTGCCGCAGCGTCGCCGGGTCGATGCGCAACACCAGCAGGCCGCCTCGCCGATCGATGTCGCCCTCGACCTCGACCAGCGTCGCGGTCAGGGCCAGCGCCGCCGCGCCCAGCGGCCCACCGTCCGAGTCGGCCATCAGGAAGAACTCCGCGCCCTCCACCGGCGCGGTGCTCACGAACACCGGCGGCACGCCGCCCACCAGGCACAGGTTGGCGCAGGCCCGGTGCGCCAGCCCCTCGCCCGGCCGCATCGCGCCGGCGTAGCACTTGCCGTCGCAGATCTCGCCCGTCAGTCGCCAGCGCCCGAGCGGCTCGGCCTCCGGCGCCGCCGCCGCCCCCTCGGCGGCCACCAGCCCCCCGGGGCCGCCCTCGACCTGCAGCATGTCGAGATCGCCGCGCTTCAGCACGATTCCCTTGGCCGTCACGACTTGTCCGTCCAGCGCGGCGGCGGGATCCTGCACGCCGGTCTTGCCGACGCCCGTCAGCATCAGTGTATGGCCGGCGGGAAACCGCTCGCTCGCGATCACGTGCAGGATCGGATAGGGCGCGGCCTCCAGCACACCCGTCACGGTCTGCGCCCCCCAGTCGAAGCGGAACGCGCCGTCGCCGGGGTCGTCTGCGGTGGCGGCGGCCAGATAGGCGACCACCCCGAACAGAACCACCACCCCCAGCGCGCAGGCCGCGAGGAACCCGCGCAACCCCGGCGGGACGCCCGCCCAGCCGATGAAGAACGGCTCGCGGTCCATCACGCGCCCTCCGGCAGCGCCAGCGGCGGCACCGGCGTGCCCGGCGGATTCGCCCGCCGGTCGATCAGTACCCGCGGCCCGTCCAGCCGCAGCCGGTAGGTGGCGATGCGCTCGGTGTAGGGCGCCGGCGCGCATCCGTCCTCGGGCCGATACTGGAAGCCGTGCCAGGGGCAGGTGATGCAGCCGTCAAGGATCCGCCCCTCGCCGAGCGGCCCGTTCTGGTGTGCGCAGGCGTTCGACACCGCCGACAGCGTGCGGCCGTTGCGAAACACCGCCGCCGCCTCGTCGCCGCCCAGCCGCACCACCACCGCCCGGCCGTCGGGGATCGCGTCCCAGCGCCCGACGACCGCCCAGTCGTCACCCGCGGCCATGGGCGCGTGCCCGCGCGCCGCGAGGTGCAGCCCCGCCACCCCCAGCGCCGCGCCCCCGAAAATCAACGCGAAGGCCGGGTTGTCCGCGTCTTGCAGATACCCCAGCGCCACATGCCCCACCACCGCGGCGTAGGCGGGATAGATCATCAGATGCAGCGCCTTCCAAACCGGCGGCGTCAGGAAGCTCAGCCAGAAGTCGTGGCTGGTCGCCGCCAGCACACCCAGCACGATCAGCGCGAACACCCCCAGCGCCTCGAACGGAAAGCCGAGCGCCCGGTCATAGCTTGTGTTCGACGTCAAAAGCGCCTCCAGCCGCGGCGTCGGGCTGAAGGCGAAATA
>JANOEW010000093.1:0-10928 GCA_031413475.1 Amaricoccus sp. | reverse complement strand
CACCGCGGCGACCGAGCTGTCCACCCCGCCGGACAGGCCGCAGATCACCTTGTCACGGCCGACCCGGACGCGGATTTTCGCGATCGCTTCGTCCTTGTAAGCGGCCATCGACCAGTCGCCGACGAAGCCGGCGAGGTCGGTGAAGTTGCGCAGCAGGCGGGCCCCGTTCGGGGTGTGGTGGACCTCGGGGTGGAACTGGACGGCGAAGAACCGACGCTCGAGATCGGCGACGATTGCGAACGGCGCGTTGGGCGAGGCGCCGAGCACCTCGAAGCCGGGGGCGAGCGCGGTGACGCGGTCGCCGTGGCTCATCCAGACCTCCTCGCGGCCGGTCTCGAACAGGCCGGCGAAGATCGGGTGGCGCGGGTGGCCTTCCGGCGCGACGAAGGCGCGGCCGAACTCGGCGTGGTGGCCGGCCTCGACCCGGCCGCCGAGCTGCGCCATCATCGTCTGCTGGCCGTAGCAGATCCCGAGCACGGGCACGCCGAGGGTGAAGATCTCGGCGGGCGCGCGCGGGCTGGCGGGGTCGGTGACGGAGGCGGGCCCCCCGGAGAGGATCACCGCCTGGGGCGCGAAGGCCGTGAGGAACGCGGCGTCGACGCGCTGGCAGGGGTGGATTTCCGCATAGACGTTCGCCTCGCGCAGCCGCCGCGCGATCAGCTGGGTGACCTGGCTGCCGAAGTCGACGACGAGAAGGCGCTGATGCTGGGGTTCGGCCATGGGCGAGGCTTAAGGGTGGTGGCGGAGCGCAGCAAGGCCCGCCGGGCAGTCCTGCGCGGAATCGGCTCGATCGGGCGGTCTCGGACCCATCGACGGGGTTGCCTCGCAGCCGCTCAGCCCAGCCCGGCGAACAGCGCCTCCTTGAGCGCGAAATGTCGTCGCTGCGACAGCGTGGCGAGCACGACGGCGCGGGCGCGGGCGCGGCGGCGGTCGGGGGACGCGGCCCGGGACAGGGTCTCGACGACGCCGGCGGCGATCGACGCCGGCCGGGCCAAGTCGACCATTGCCGCCGCCCGCGCGTCGGCGAACTCGCGGACCGGCGCGGTGTCCGACAGGACCAGCGGGCAGGCGCAGCTCATCGCTTCGAGCATCGACCACGACAGCACGAACGGCACCGTCAGGTAGACGTGCGCGTCGGTGCGGCGCAGCAGCCGCAGATAGTCCGGCGGGGCGAGGTGGCCGACGAACCGTACCCGCGCCGGGTCGAGATCGTGGTCCGCGAGCGCCTTGGCCTTCCAGTCCATCCGGAGCAGCGCGTCGCCACCGTAGGCGACGCGGTTCTCGCCCGCGATCACCGCGACTGCGCGCGGATCGGCGGCGAGGATCGCCGGCAGCGTGGCCATGAACTGCGGAAAACCGCGATGCGGCTCCATGCCCCGCGTGGCGTAGCTGACGACCCGGGCGTCCTCCGGGACCGCGCCCCCGAGCGTCCGGTCGAGCGTGCGGTCGCCCGGGTCCGGGGCGGGGCGGAAGTGGTCGGTGTCGATGCCGTCGTGCAAGACCGTGAGCGCGTCGCGAAACACCGCGGGGAACTGCGCCGCCTGGAACCGGGTCGGGCAGATCGCCGCGTCGGCGGCGGCGAGGTCCATCGCGATCGGGGCGTTGCGGGCGCGCTCGTGGATCGCCGCCTCGGGCGCGACCGCGGGGCTGCACCCCGCGAGCCCGGCGAGATAGGCGACGTCGACGCCGGGGTGGCGATACCACCATTCGCAATAGGCGACGTAGGCCGCCTCGGGGAAGACGTCCTTAGCGAACATGCCGGCACCCCAGCCGGAATGGGCGACGACGACGTCGGGGCGCCAGCCGTCGCGCCGCGCCGCCAGCGCCGCGCGGACGAAGGCCTGCGCCTTCAGCGCTGCGCGGTCCATCGGCTGGGCGTAGGGGTGGGTCGCGGGCGAGGGCGCGCGGTGCGGCGCGTAGCGTAGCACCCGCAGGCCCGGCGCCGCGGCGCGGGACGCCGTGGCGAAAGCGACGTCCCAGCCGCGCCGGCCAAGCCATTCGCCGAGCGCGCCGAACTGGCCGGGAAAGCTGTCATGGACGAAGAGGATGCGCCGTGGCGGGGCCATGGACGGCGCTCAGGGCCACCACATCGACACCAGCCCGAGCGCCAGCGAGCCGAGACCCGTGGCGAGGGCCGCGGCGACCAGCAGCTTCAGGCCGGTCTGGCGGGCTGGCGCCGGCGACGGTATGGTGCCGAGCGAGGCTTCGATCCGAAGCTGGGCAAGCTCGAGCTGTGCGATCATCTCGGGGAGCGCCGCCGCGGGCTCCGCCTCGATCGGCGCAGGCGCCGCGCGCTGGGCGCACAACTCCTCGAACAGGCGCTCGAGCAGCCGGCGGTCGGGGTTGGTCGGTTCCGTGGTGGCGGCGCCGCGCCGCAGGTCGATCCGCACGCCGTCCGCGGTGCGGGCGCGCACCGCGACGGTGAACTCGAACCCCGGTTCGAGCGGCGGCGCGAGCTCGCAGGCGAAGCCGTAGCGGCCGGTGCCGACGCCGCCGCGCTCGAGGTCCTTGCGCGGCCGGTCGGCCCGCACCGTCGCCACCGGCCGTCCCTCGCGCAGGACCTCGATCTCGACCGCCGCGCGGCTGTCGCCGCGGTCGATCGCCCAGCCCGCGATCCGGTCGGGCCGGATCACGTCGATCACGCCGTAGATGCGCGGCCCGCCGTCGGCCCCTTCGGCAGGGATGGTGGCGGCGCCGGTCGATCTTGTCGCGGCCGTCATGGCGCCTCCAGCGCAGGAGCATGGCCGGGCGAAAACGACGGCCCGGCTTATCGCTTCGCTAACGGCCACGGCTTAACGAGACGCCAACGCGGGGCGTTGCGAGGGCGAAGATGATCGGTAAGGTGAAGTTTCGGCCTGCGATCCGCGCCTTGGGCCTGGCGCTCGGGTTCGCCTTCACACCCCCGGTCCTCGCGCAGGCCGCGCCAGCGGTGGTCGGTCCGGCCGAGACGGTGTTCGACTGGTCGGTCGACCGCTGCGAGACCTGGGACATCCCCGACACGCCGGCGCGGGCCTGGCGGGGGCCCGACGGGCTGATCCGGCTCGTCGCCGGATCGAGTGCGAGCCGGGCCAGCGTCGGGTCGAGCCTCGGGCGACTGATCCGGGATTGCGCGGTGCTGCACCGCGGGGCCGAAGCCGACGATCCGGCCGCCTACGACGACCGGAGCTGGGTTCATTCGACCTACCGCCTCGGCGGGACGCGGGTCGCGGCGCTCGCCCATGTGGAGTTTCATGGGCATCGCCGACGCGGCCTCTGCCCGGTCGGCGACTATGCCGCATGCTGGCGCAACGCGATCGTCGAGCTTCTTTCCGACGATGCCGGCCGCAGCTTCCGCAGCGCCGGGCTCGTGGCTGCGCTGCCCTACCGCTATGCCGGCGACGCGGGGCGGCGCAGCGGCTACTTCAACCCGAGCAACATCCTGCGCCGCGGCGAGTACCTCTACGTCTTCGTGTTCGCCGAGGCGACGGGCGCGCAGCGGCGCGGTCCCTGCCTGCTGCGCCGGCCGGCCGCGGGTGCTGCTGGGGACTGGCGGGCCTGGGACGGGACCGGGTTCGCCGCCCGTTTCGCCGACCCCTACCGCGTCGCGGTGGACGTACCGGCGGCGCATGTCTGCGTTCCGGTCGCGGGCGTGACCAGCACGATCTCGAGCGTGGTCCATCATCCCGCCTCGGACCGCTACCTCGCCGTCACCGCCACGACGCGGCCCGGCGCCGACGGGTCGCCGCGCAGCGGCGTCTACTGGACGACCTCGGTCGACCTGCTGGACTGGACGACGCCGGAATTGCTGTGGCAGGCGCCGCTGCTGTGGCGGCGCGACTGCGCCGCGGCGGCGGCGCACGCCTATCCGTCGCTGCTCGACGACGACAGCGCTTCGGCGAACTTCGAGACGGTCGACGAGCGCTTCTGGCTCTACCTCGTGGTGATGCCGCTCGACGGCGCGTGCCGTGTCGGGCCGGAGCGCGATCTGGTGCGATTGCCGGTCAGCTGGCCCGCGCCATGACCGGCGCCGCCAGCGCCGCGGCCAGCGCCTCGGGGTCGGCGAGGTCGGCGGGACCAACCACCCGGCCATGATAGGGCGCGACGGCTCCGGTCGCGACCAGCGGCTCGATCACTTCGAGCGCGGCCTCGATCGAGTCCATGGGCGCGTCGAACAGCTCGTAGATCGAGAAGCGCCACCAGGCGACCGCGAGCAGCCGCTCGACCGTCGCCTCGGAGAAGCGCAGGCGCAGCACTCGGCCCGGGGTGCCGACGACGATCGCATAGGGCGGCACGTCGCGCAGGACGGTGGCGCGCGCGCCGACGATGGCGCCGGCCCCGATCGTCACGCCGGCTTTGACGAAGGCGCCCTGGCCGATCCACACGTCCGGGCCGATCGTCGTCACTGGGCAGCTCTCGGGAAAGGGGCGCCGCCCGGCATGGACCTTGGGCAGGTTCGCCCCGGCGACGAGGTCGTCCCAGCCGTTCACCTGCGGAAAATAGGCGGCGCGCGAAGTGGTCAGCCAGTCGGTCGGGTGCTCGTGCGGGCCGATCGTCACGCCGCTGGCGATCGAGCAATAGCGTGCGAACCGGACGTTGTTGATCGAGCCGCCGCTGAGGTTGCAGAAGGCCCCGATGTCGAGGAAGGCCCCGGCCGGAGCCGTCGCGATGATCGAGGTCGGCGTCTCGATGCGCGACCCCTGCGCCAGCCGCCCGGTCTGGCGCAGCCCAGGCAGGCGCAGGCCGACCTTGTCGAGCGCGGCGAGCGCGGCGGTGTTCAGGCTGAACGGGGTCTTGGACATGGGTCGCTTTCCTTGGCGTCGGCCGCGGTGTGCGCGGCCAGAATCTGGGCCAGTTCCCGGCTGGCGGCGTCGTAGCCGGGCCTGACCTCCAGCGCCCGGAGCTGTGCGGCTTCCGCTTCGCCGAATCGGCCGGCTCGGCGCAGCACGACGCCGAGAAAGTGCCAGTACTCGTGGGCCGCGGGCTTAAGTTCGGCGGCCTGTCGCGCCGCGGCGCAGGCTTCGTCGAGGCGATCCTGGCGCAGCATGTGCTCGGCCATGGCGCGGTGCGCCTCGGGGTGGTCGCGGCCCCATTCGAGCGCGCGGCGCAGCGCCCGCTCGGCCTCGCCGGCCTGGTCGCGCGCCCAGGCCAGTCGGGCGTCGCGGATCGCGATCTCGGCCTCGAGCCGCCGCGTTTCGCGCACCGCCGCCGCATGCAGCCGCGCCGCCACCGCCGCCGCGTCGTCGAGGTCGATGTTGGTGGGGTCGGCGGTCTCGGGATAGGCGGAGAAGTCGTCGTCGAACAGCGTCGCGCGATCGGGAAAGTGGCGGTCGCGGACCGCGGCGTTCGACACGCGGAACATCGCGTAGAACGCTTCGGCCTCGGCCCGCGCGGGTCGGGCGCCCCGCCCGGGATAGAGCCGGGCGAGCGACGCCGCGAGCGGACCGCGCACCTCCTCCGGCGGCAGGCCGGAAATCGGCCGCAGATGCGCGTTCACCCGGCGCAGGAACTCCTGCGCCACCGGCAGGATCGACTCGTTCTGGTCCGGAACGGCGGCGTAGTCCTCGGGCCGGCCCAGCCCCCATGCCTCGAGGAAGTCCGGGACGATGCCACCGCCGACGAGCGTGCGCCGATCGAACAGCCGCACGTGCACGTTGGCACGGCCGAAGGCATCCTCCCACAGCGTCAGCGAGCGGTCGTAGTTGAAGTAGGGATCGGTCGGGGCCGTGCGCGGCAGGATGTCGCGATCGACCGACCCGCTCTTGAGCCGAGTGGAGTAGAGGCTCAGCGCGACCGCGTCCTGGCGGCGTAGGTAGACGCTGACCTGCACGTCGTCGAAGAACGCCGCGAGCAGGCCGCGCAGCGTCGCGAGTTCGGCCGGGCTGGTTAGCCGGCTGTGGCAGTGTTCGCTGCAGAACAGCGTCGTCCCGCCGCCGGCCAGTTCCGCCGCCGCGGCCCGGCGCATGCGCTCGCGCAGCGCGGGCACGTCCGCCGGCTCGGCGGCCCCGAAGCCGGTTCGGATCGCGTCGCGCTTCGCCGGATCCAGGGCGAAGGCCGCGAGGCCGGTGTGGTTGAGCGCGCCGCAGAACCGCGGGTAGAGATAGCCGGCGCGCGCCAGCTGCGCCCGGTTGGTCGCCAGGAAGTGCTGCAGCGTCGTGGTGCCGGTCTTCTCGGTTCCGATCTGGAGGATGGCGCGTCGGCTCATCGCTCGCCCCTCGCTGCGACGGGCGACGAGCGTGGGGCGCGGATCCTTGCCGGAGGATGAACGGGGCGCGGCGTCATTCTTCGCGCAGCGCCCGGTCGAAGTGGCGCAGGATCGGCTCGAGGAAATAGTCGCCGGCGCGGCGCTCGCCGGTCCGGATCGCCGCCTCGACCGGCATCCCGGCGGTGAGCGCGGCGTCGCCCAGCGCGGCGACGCCGGCCGGATCGAGGCCGATCCGCGCGCTGTAATACGCGGAGCCGTCGCGCTCGTCCTCCAGCAGGTCGGCGGACACGAAGATCACCTCGCCGTCGACCTCGGGCGCGTCCGAGCGCTTGAACGCGGTCAGCCGCACTTTCGCCGGCCGGCCGACGTGGACCGTGTCGATCGCCTCCGGCGGCAGCCGGGTTTCGACCACCAGCCGGTCGCCGTCCGGCACGATGTCCATCAGCGGCGCCCCGGAGCCCAGGATCGCGCCCGGGCTGACCGTGTGAATGTGCACCACCAGCCCTGCCTGCGGCGCACGCAGCGTGCGGCGCTCGAGCACGTCGGTCGCGGCGCGGGCCTGGCTCTCCACGGCGGTGAGGGCGCGGCGGGCCTCGGACAGCTTTTCGGCGATCTCCACCAGCCGGCGCTGCTCCAGCGTTCCGATCTCGGAGCGTGTCCGGGCAATGTCTTCGCGCGCGGCCGCCATCAGGCTGCGGCTTTCGTCGCGTTCGCCTTCGAGCAGCGCCGTCGTGCGATCGAGCTCCAGCAGCTGGCGCCGCGGCGCGGCCCCCTTCGCGACAAGGCCCTCGGTCATCGCCCGCTCGTCGGCCCAGCTCGCGAGCTGTCGCTCGGCGGCCCGGGCGACGCCGGCGTTCGCGGCGATCTGCGCCGTGAGCTGGTCGATCTGGCGGTCGAGCGCGGTCATCTCGCCGGCGTGCGCCCGGGCCCGGGCCGCGAGCAGCCGCTGCTGCGCCGCGATCTGCGCCGGGCGGTCCGCGTCCGGGGTCGCGGGCGCCGTGGCCGGATCGAGCGCGGCGGCCCCGGCCTCCTCGGCGACCAGCCGCCAGATCTCGAGCCGCAGCGCCGAGCGTTCGGCCACGAGCTGCGCCAGCTGCTCCTCGATCTGGGTCGCGTCGAGCGTCGCGACCACCTGACCCTGCCGCACCCGGTCGCCCGGCGCGACCAGAAGCTCGCGCAGGATGCCGCCCTCGAAATGCTCGACGGTCTTGCGTTGGCTCTCGGCGAGCAGCACGCCCTGGGTGACGACGGCGCTGTCGAGTCGGGCGAACATGCCCCATCCACCGACGGCGGCGATCAGGCACAGCGCGATCGCCAGCGCGGCGCGAAACGGGCCGGCGTAGCTCGGCTCGCGGTCCTGCGGCGCGGCCTCCGCGTGGATCGCCAGCGCGGTCACGGCCGGCTTTCCCGCCGCTCGAGATCCGTGGCGGCCGCGGCGCGGATCGGGCGGCGCGGGGCGAGCGTTGCCACCACCTCGGCGCGGTCGCCGATCTGGGCGACGATCCCGTCCTTGAGCACCATCAGGCGGTCGGCGCGGTTGAGGATCGACATGCGCTGCGCCACTACCAGCACCGCCGCGCCGCGGGCGCGGGCGAGGTCGACCGCCTCGATCAGCGCCGCCTCGCCTTCGGCGTCGAGCGCGGAGTTCGGCTCGTCGAGCACGATCAGCTTCGGCGCGCCGAACAGCGCCCGCGCCAGCGCGATCCGCTGGCGCTGGCCGCCCGACAGCCGGGCGCCGCCGTCGGCTAGCCGGGTCTCGGAGCCCTGCGGCAGCCGGCCGATCAATTCGTGCACCCCGGCGAGCCGCGCCGCGGCGACGACCTCGGCCATGTCGGCGTCGCGGAACCGGGCGATGTTCTCGCGCACGCGCCCGTCGAACAGCATCGGGTCCTGCGGCAGGTAGCCGACCGCGAGCCCGAAGCTGCCGCGCTCGTGGGCGAAGGTGCTCTGACCGTCGAGATAGACGCCGCCCTGGGTCGGGGCCCAGAGGCCGACCACCAGCCGGGCGAGCGTGGATTTGCCCGCGCCCGACGGCCCGACCACGCCGAGGAACTCGCCCGGCTCGATCCGGAATGTGAGGCCGCGCAGCAGCGGCCGGTCCTGCCCCGGCGGCACGAAGCTCAGGCGGTCGACGACCAGCGTCGGCGTCTCGACGCCGACCGGCGTGCGCGACCGGCCCGCGGCGCCGCGGCCGAGCACCTCGCGCAGACGCCCCAGCGCGGCCGAGGCCTCCAGCCACTGCCGCCAGCCCTCGATCAGCTGCTCGTAGGGCAGCAGCAGGCGGGCGCTGATCACCGCCGCGGCGATGATCGTGCCGGCGGTGACCTCGCCGGCGATGACCAGCAGCGCGCCGGCGCAGACCACGGCGATCTGCAGACCGACCCGCAGCATCTTGGCCACGGCGGTCAGGGCCTTCGCCACCGACCGCCCGCGTTCGATGCTGTCGAGCGCGCGCGCCTGCGCGCCGCGCCAGCGTTGGGCCACCGCCGGCAGCATGCCCATGGCGGTGATCGCTTCGGCGTTGCGGATCGTGGCGGCGGTCTCGGCCTGAACGATCGCGGCGGCGTGGTTCGCCCGCGCCGCCGGCCGGCGCGCCAGCAGTTCGACCGCGACCGAGGCCACGCTCAGCAGCAGCGCGCCAATCAGGCCGATCAGGCCGTAGACCGGATGCAGCAGGAACAGCACGGTCAGGAACAGCGGCGTCACCGCGATGTCGGCCGGCAGCGCGATCGCCCCGCTGGCCACGAACGTGCGTAACTCGCCGAGGTCGCGCATCGCCCCACCCGCGGCGGCGCTGCCGTGGCGCAACGTCGTCTCGACCGCGGCCTCCAGCACCGGCTGGCCGAGCCGGCCGGCGACCCGCGCGGCCAGCAGGGTGAAGATACGCTGGCGCAGGAAGTCCAGCACCGCCTGGAACCCAAGCAGCACCGCGACCAGCACGGTCAGAGCCGTCAGCGTGTCGATGCTGCCGCTGGTGATCACCCGGTCGTAGACCTGGATGGTGTAGAGCGGCAACGCCAGGTGCAGCAGGTTCACGAACAGCCCGACGATCGCCGCGGCGCCGGCCCCGCGCGCGAGATCGCGCAGCGCTTCGCGGTATGCGTCCGGCGTTTCGGCCCCGCGCATGGCTCAGCCCGCCTCGGCGTGGAGTGCGGGCCGGTCGCCGCGCAGCCGCCGGTCGATCAGCCGGGCGAACAGCGCGGCGTGCTGGCCCGCCGCCTCGATCGCGGTCGTCGGCGGCCGGATGCCGGCGCGCAGCCGGGTCCAGAGTTCGGGCTCGCGGATCGCCCGGGTCATCGCCTCGGCGAGGCTCTCGGGATTGCCGACGTGGAAATGCAGCCCGTCGACGCCGTCGCGGACCTTTTCGGCCATGCCGCCGATGTCGGAGGCGATGATCGGCCGGCCGTGGTGGAACGCTTCCTGGATCACCACCGGCGCGTTCTCCCACCAGGTCGAGGGCACGATGGTCCAGTCGACCTCGCGCATCAGGCCGGGCAGGTCGGCGCTTTTGTAGGACCCCATGAAGCGCAGCCGGCGGCCGGCGAGGCGGAACAGCTCCCTGACCGCCGCCTGGAACTCCTCCGGCTGCTGCTCGAGGTTGCCGCCGAACACATAGAGGATGGCGTCGCCCCAGACGTCCTGGGGGATGCGGGTGACGGCGTCGACCAGGACGCGGATGCCCTTAAACGGATTGAGCTGGCCGAAATAGGCGAAGCGGTTGCGCTGCCCGCCGCGGGGCAGCGTGCGGGCGGCGGCCACGGCCCCGCCCTCCAGCCCGTTCTCGATCATCGCCAGCTTCTCGCGCGGCAGACCCCAGTCGGCGAACCGCCCGAGCAGGAAACGCGAGGGGCTGACGAAGGCGTCGACGTCGGCGAGGAAGCTCTTGAGGAACAACTCGCGTCGCATCAGGTTCGCCGGCCCGACCTCGGGAAAGCAGACACCGCAGTCGGACGGCGAGGCCTTGGAGCAGAGCGCCCCGGTCCGCGCCTTGATCATCTGCCCGTGGTTGGCGCAGATCGGCAGGTATTCGTGCAGCGTGAAGACGATCGGCACGTCGCCGAGCGCGCGCCGCGCCGAGCGCAGCGCCTGCACCCCGAAGCCCATCACGTGGTGGAAGTTGATCACGTCCGGCCGGCAGTCGGCGAGGAAGCGCTCCAGATGATCGACCAGCCCGCCGAGGTCGCGGGTTCCGAGGTTGAACCAGTCGAAGTCGTTCGACCAGTAGAGCGTCTCGTCCGGGCCCTGGCCGAGCGACATCAGCGGCGTGGCGCGGTGCCGCGCCACCGGCGGGCCGACGCCGGCGAGATAGTGCGCGTCCCAGCCCGGCAGCGCCTTCAGCCCCTGGAACAGATTCCAGGACGCGACCTGCGCCCCGCCGATCGAGAAGGCGGGGTGCGCGTGGCTCAGGATCAGGGCCTTCATTCCGCGCGCTCCCGCACCGGGCGGCCGCGCCGGCCCAGCAGGGCAGCGTCGATCCGCCGGATCGTGCGCGCGAGCGGCGAGGCCGTCTCGGGCGCTTGATCGTCGAGCAACCAGAACTCGACCTCGCCCGAGCACCAGGTCTCGAAGCCGGCACGCGCCAGGCGCTCGGCCAGATCGACATGGGCGAAGGCGTCGCCGAGCAGCGGGCCGGCAAAGCCGCCCGCCGCCGCCAGCGCGGCGCGGCGCATCAGCGCGATCTGAGCCGCGCCGGTCGTGGTGCGCCGCGGCGCGCCGCGGCGCAACCAGTCGGCGCCATAGCCCGACA
>JANOEW010000092.1:0-2318 GCA_031413475.1 Amaricoccus sp. | reverse complement strand
CAGAGCACATGGCCGGCGAAAGACATCTTCCACGAATACGCACTCGACTTCGCCAAGAAGGTCAACGACATGACCGGCGGCGACCTCAGGATCGAGGTGCTGCCCGCCGGCGCCGTCGTGCCCGCCTTCGGATTGCTGGATGCGGTGTCGAAGGGCACGCTCGACGGTGGCCACGGCGTGCTCGTCTACCACTACGGCAAGCAGAACGCGCTTGCGCTTTGGGGCTCCGGACCGGCCTTCGGGATGGACGCCAACATGCTGCTGTCGTGGCACAAATACGGCGGCGGCAGGGAGCTTTTGACCAAGCTGTACGCCTCCATCAACGCGAACGTGGTGTCGTTCCCGTACGGACCCATGCCGACGCAGCCTCTCGGCTGGTTCAAGAAGCCGATCACCAAGAACGAGGACTTCAAGGGCCTCAAGTACCGCACCGTGGGCATTTCGATCGACGTGTTCACGGGCCTCGGCGCCGCGGTCAACGCGCTGCCCGGCGGCGAGATCGTGCCGGCGATGGACCGCGGACTGCTGGACGCAGCGGAATTCAACAACGCGACCTCGGACCGCCTCCTCGGCTTCCCGGACGTCTCGAAGACCTGCATGTTGCAGAGCTTCCACCAGAACGCCGAGCAGTTCGAGATCATGTTCAACAAGACGAAGTACGACGCGCTGCCGACGAAGATGCGCGCGATCATCGACAATGCGGTCGAGGCGTCCTCGGCCGACATGTCGTGGAAGGCGGTCGATCGCTACTCGAAGGACTACGCCGAGATGTCGGCGGGTGGCATCAAGTTCTTCAAGACGCCGGACTCGGTGCTCCAGCGCCAGCTCGCCGGCTACGACACGGCGGCAGCGAAGAAGAGCGAGGGCAACGCGCTCTTCAGTGAGATCGCGGCTTCGCAGAAGGCGTTCGCCGCCCGCGCGGTGAAGTGGGACCTCGACACCAACGTCAATCGGCGGATGGCTTACAACCATTACTTCGCGAAGGCCGCCGCCCCCGCGAAGAAGGGCTGAGTCCGGACCGCACCGCAGCCATCCGGCGACATCGCCGGATGGCTGTTTCTTTTAGAGCACGCATCGCCTGATCCCCTCCCCATGCAACGACTGCTCCTTGGCGTCGACAAGCTTTCGACCTTCGTCGGCCATGCCTTCTCCTTCCTGGCGATCGTCTTGACGCTGCAGGTGACTTGGGAGGTGTTCTCGCGCTACGTGCTGGGCGACCCGCACGCCTGGGCGTTCGACGTGATGATCATGCTGTACGGCACGATGTTCATGATGGCGGGCGCGTACACGCTCGCCAAGAACGGCCACGTTCGAGGCGACGTGCTCTACGGCTTCTTCCGCCCGCGGACGCAGGCGGGCATCGACCTCACGCTGTACATCCTCTTCTTCCTGCCCGGCGTGATCGCGCTCACCTGGGCCGGATGGACCTACGCGGCCGAGTCCTGGGCGATCAACGAGCACTCGAACATCACCGCCGACGGGCCCCCGGTCTACCCGTTCAAGATGGTCATTCCCTTCGCCGGCGCGATCCTCTTGCTGCAGGGGATCGTCGAGATCGTGCGTTGCATCGAGTGCCTCCGCACCGGCGGCTGGCCGTCGCGCGAGGAGGACGTCGAGGAAGTCGACGTCGAGAAGCTGAAGGAAATGGTGAAGGTCGAGGAGGCGGTCATAGCCGCCGGAGCGGCCAGGAACGCGCTGCCGGCCGGAGGCGCGCGATGAAGATCCGCAAGGAACTGTATTTCGGCTTCAGCCTGATGGCGCTGGTCTTGGCGACCATCGTCTTCTTCATGCCCTGGGGCAGCGTCACCAACGGGCACCTCGGGCTGCTGATGCTAGCGCTGATCGTCGTCGCGATCATGCTGGGCTTCCCCACGGCGTTCACGCTGATGGGCATGGGGATGATCTTCGCCTGGCTCGCCTACCGCAGCGTCGATCCCGGCTCGGCGGTGCAACAGGTGCTGGACCTGATGGTGCAGCGCGCCTACGCGGTCATGTCGAACGACGTTCTGATCGCCATCCCGCTGTTCGTCTTCATGGGCTACCTGGTCGAGCGCGCGGCGCTGATCGAGCGGTTGTTCCACAGCCTGCACCTCGCGCTCGCGCGCGTTCCGGGCTCCCTCGCCGTGGCCACGATCGTGACCTGCACGATTTTCGCGACAGCGACCGGCATCGTAGGCGCGGTGGTGACGCTGATGGGCCTCCTCGCGATGCCGGCGATGCTCAAGGCCGGCTACGACGTCAAGCTCGCGGCCGGCGCGATCACCGCCGGGGGTTGCCTCGGCATCCTCATCCCGCCGTCGGTGCTGCTGATCGTCTAC
>JANOEW010000091.1:0-4106 GCA_031413475.1 Amaricoccus sp. | reverse complement strand
TCAAGTCGCTTGGATAGCGTTCGGCATTCCGTCTATGCTCGAAGCGAGCGGTATCATTCCAAGGCATCCGGTTCCCCAATCTTCTCGAAAAAGACGGAGAATCACAAAACCCTGATATCGATCAACTTCTTTTCGGGCAGTCTCTCAGACAATCTCGTCTTTCAGCGCGCTGACGCACTTTGGAGAAAACACCATGAACGAAGTGTCTCGAACCGCGATGGCGGCCGATCTGGCGTCGCCAATGCCGACCGCCTCGGAGGATGCGCACACGATCATGCTCAACCGCGTCTCCTGGGGCGCCGTGTTCGCGGGCGTCGTGGTCGGACTGGTCGTGCAGGTCCTGCTGACCATGCTGGGCGTCGGCGCCGGGCTCGCCACGCTCGATCCCGGCAGCGGCGACAGCCCGGGCGCCTCGTCGTTCTCGATCGGCGCCGGCATCTGGTACGCCCTCTCGGGTCTGATCGCGGCGTTCGCCGGCGGCTACGTCGCCGCCCGGATGTCCGGCAAGACCGACGCCACCTCGGGCGCACTGCACGGGCTGACCGCCTGGGCGTTCACCACGCTGCTGGTGCTCTACCTGCTGACCACGACGCTGGGCGCGATCGTCGGCGGCGTGTTCAACGGCGTCGCCGGCACGGCCGGCGGATTGGGACAGACCATCGCGGCCACCGCCGGGCCGGTGATCGCCGAGACCAACCCGCTGGAGCGGCTCGAAGCGCAGGTGCGCGGGGTCGGCGCCGATCCCGAGGCGCAGACGATGCCGGCCGTCAACGCGATCCGCGGTTTGATCATGAGCGACGAAGCCGGCGCCGACGCGGCGCGTCAGCAGGCGGTCGAGGCGCTGGCGACGGCGCGCGGCGTGCCGACCACCGTGGCGGCGCAGCAGATCGAGACGATCGAGCAGCAATACCGCCAGACCGTCGACCAGGCGAAGGCGATGTCGATCGAAGCCGCCGACGCCACCGCCGCCGCGGTCTCGACCGGGGCGATCGTCGCGTTCGTGGTGCTCGTGCTCGGGGCGATCGCCAGCTGGATCGGGGGCCGTTCGGGCGTCGTCCATCCGGTCTTCGCCGATCGGCTGCTCCCAGCGCGCAACCGCCTGTAACGCCGACCGGGGGGCGCTTCCGGCGCCCCCCGCTTTCGCCGGACTATCCGATCGGCTCCAGCCGCCGCTCCAGCGCCTCGCGCAGATGCGCGTGCTGCTTCGGCAGCATCAGCCCCTCGCCGAGATGCGCCGGGTCCTCGTCCCGGGCGAAGCCGGGTTCGTTGGTCGCGACCTCGAACAGCACGCCGCCGGGGGTGCGGAAGTAAATCGCCCAGAAATAGTCCCGGTCGATCGGTGGCGTCACCTGGTAGCCGGTGTCGGCGATCGCCCGGCGCACCTCGAGCTGCGCTGCCCGATCCGCGACCGCGAACGCCACGTGGTGCACCGAGCCCGCGCCGGGAACGGCGCGGCGGGCGTCCGGCGCCGCCTCGATCTCGATCGCGTCGGCGCCGTTGCCGCCGGGCTTGCGGTAGCGGGTGCGCGCGCCCTCGGTCGCGTCATGCTCGAAGCCCATCAAGCGGATCAGCTCGTCTGTCGCGCCGGGGTCGGCCAGGCGCAGTGTGACGCCCTGGAAGCCGCGGATCGCCACCTCCTCCGGCGCCCCGCCGCCGGTCCAGGGCGCGCGGCCGTCGTCGGTCGCCACCAGCGCGAACTCGTCGCCGTCCGGGCCTAGGAAGTTCAGCCGCTCCTCGCCGAAGGCGGTTTCGGACTTCAGTCCGTCGATCCCTGCGTGGGCGAGACGTTCGGCCCACCAGGGCAGGGCGTCCCGCGGCACGGCGTAGCGGGTGAGGCCGACCTCGCCGGTTCCGCGCTTGCGCTCGCCGATGTCGGGAAAGGGGAAGTAGGTCATGATCGTGCCCGGCGACCCGGCTTCGTCGCCATAATAGAGGTGGTAGACGTCGGGCGCGTCGAAGTTGACGGTTTTCTTCACCCGCCGCAGGCCGAGCGTGTCGGTGAAGAAGGCGTTGTTGGCCCGCGCGCCGGACGCCATCGAGGTGACGTGGTGCAGGCCCTGGATCTGATCGAGCATGAAAGTGTCCTCCGCATGACTGCTATGGCCGAGATGGGGCGGGACCGGGCTGTCGGAAATGACGGGTATCGCGAAAGATCGTTTCCAATCGGGGCACCGAGTGGCGAATTCGTGCGCTTTGTCCGCCGAAATACGCGGCCTGAGCAACCAACCCTGCGGTAACGGCGCCTTAAGCTTTCGCGCGCAGGCTCTCGGTTGCGTCGCGTTGGTCCTCGGAGGACGGGATGACTGCCCTGGTTCTGGAGTGTGGTCTGGCGGGCCTTGGTCTGCTGCTTATGGCTGTTGCGGTGCGGAGGCGGCGCCTTGCGCCCCGGCGCATCGCGTCCCGCCCGAAAGCCGACGCGGCGCGCCTGCGCCAGCGCTGAGGTCGCGGCGACCTCGGCCCCCCGGCCGCCCCGATGCATCGACGCGGCCTGCACGATCTCCGCCGCTATCGCTCGTTCGCGGCGACATGCGCCGAGGGGCGTGGCGCGGCGTCGCCCGGCGCCGCCGGCGCCTCGCGGGCGAGCAGGGCGTAGACCCCGCGTGACGTGATCCGTCCCACCACCGCGCCGTCGCGCGTGACCCAGATCGGGTCGTCGGAGAGCGCGAACAGCGGCAGCGCCTGTCTGAGCGGCGTATCGGCGGCCACGGTGCGGCCCTCGATGGCCGGCCCCGCGTCCGCGATCATGGCGTCGACCGCGGTCAGCACGCTCAGCGGGTTCAGATGCGCCACGAAGTCGGCGACGTAGCCACTGGCGGGGCGCAGGACGATGTCCTCGGGCCGGCCGGTCTGCACGATGCGCCCGCCCTCCATGATGGTGATGGTGTCGCCGAGCTTGACCGCCTCCTCGAGGTCGTGGCTGACGAAGACGATGGTGCAGCGCAGTTTGTCCTGGAGCTGCAGCAACTCGTCCTGCAGCCGGGCGCGGATCAACGGGTCGAGCGCCGAGAACGGTTCGTCCATCAGCAAAATCTCGGCGTCGGTGGCGAAGGCGCGGGCAAGGCCGACGCGCTGCTGCATTCCGCCCGACAGCTCGCCGACCGGCTTCGCCGCCCAGTCGCCGAGGTTGACCACGTCGAGCGTCGCGCGCGCTTTGGCCAGCCGCTCCGCCGCGCCCATGCCCGACAGCTCGAGCCCCAGCGCCACGTTGTCGATCACGCTGCGCCAGGGCAGCAGGCCGAACTGCTGAAACACCATCGCGACCCCGCCGCGGCGCAACGCCCGCAGGCTCGCGGCGTCGCAGGTCGCGACGTCGACCATCGCGCCGTCGCGGCCGCGCACGCGCACATGACCGCGCGCCACGGCGTTGAGCCCGTTGACCGCGCGCAGCAGCGTCGACTTGCCCGAGCCGGACAGGCCCATCAGCACGGAGATCTCGCCCTTGGCGACCTCGAGCGAGCAGTCGTGCACCCCGAGCACCTGACCGCTCAGCTGCTGGACCTCGGCGCGCGACCGGCCCGCGTCCATCAGCGGCAGCGCGCGCGCGGGTTCGGCGCCGAACACGATCGAGACCCGGTCGAACGCGATCATCGGCTCCATGCTCAATCCCCGCGGCGGAAGGTGCGGTCGAGCAGGATCGCCACCACCACGATCACCAGCCCCGCCTCGAACCCGAGCGCAGTGTTGACGGTGTTGAGCGCGCGCACCACCGGCACCCCCAGCCCGTCGGCCCCGACCAGCGCCGCAATCACCACCATCGACAGTGACAGCATGATGGTCTGGGTCAGCCCCGCCATGATCTGCGGCATCGCCCAGGGCAGCTCGACCTTGCGCAGCAGCTGCGTCGGCGTCGCCCCGAACGCGAGGCCTGCCTCCTTCAGCTCCTTCGGGGTCGACACGATCCCCAGATGCGTCAGCCGGATCGGCGCCGGGATCACGAAGATCGCGGTGGCGACCAGCCCCGGCACCATGCCGATGCCGAAGAACACGATCGCCGGGATCAGGTAGACGAAGGTCGGCAGCGTCTGCATCAGGTCGAGCACCGGCCGCAGGCCGGCGTAGAGCCGCGGGCGGTGCGCCGCGGCGATGCCGATCGGCACCCCGATCCC
>JANOEW010000090.1:0-2628 GCA_031413475.1 Amaricoccus sp. | reverse complement strand
TCGGCGAGAGCTGGGTGAGCGCCGCGACCCACTACAAGGGCTTCGACCAGTTCGGCTCGGTGACCTTCCACCTCGGCGCCGAGCCGCTGGTCAAGGCGCTCGAGGGCTCGGAGTTCACGCTCACCTACATGCCCGCCCATGAGGCGGCCGAGGGCTTTCCCTTCACCCTCGACGGCCTCGCCGTCTACGACGCGATCATCCTCTCGGACATCGGCGCCAACACGCTGCTGCTGCCCCCCGCCGTCTGGCTGCAGTCGAAGACCGTGCCGAACCGGGTGAAGCTGATCCGCGACTGGACCGCCGCCGGCGGCGGCCTCTTGATGTGCGGCGGCTACTTCAGCTTCCAGGGCATCGACGGCAAGGCGCGCTGGCGGCGCACCGCGGTCGAGGAGGCGCTGCCCGTCACCTGCTTGCCCTGGGACGACCGGGTCGAGATGCCCGAAGGCTGCACCCCGGACCTCGTCGCGCCGGACCACCCGGTGCTCGCCGGCATGGGCGCGGCCTGGCCGCCCCTCCTCGGCGTCAACGAGGTCGAGGTGAAACCGGGCGCCGAGGTCATCGCGCGCCTGCCCGCGGACCAGGGCGGCCACCCGCTGCTGGTCCTCGGGACGCACGGGCAGGGGCGCACCGCGGCCTGGACCAGCGACATCGGCCCGCACTGGCTGTCGCCCGAATTCTGCGCCTGGGACGGCTACGGCCGGCTCTGGAAGAACCTCCTCGGCTGGCTCACCGCGCCGCGATGATCGCCGCAAGCTCCTCCCGGCTCGGCAGCGCCGCAAAGGCGCCCGGCCGGCTCGCCGCCAGCGCCGCCGCCGCCGCCCCGGCGCGGAGCGCGGCCCCGTCGAGACGCCAGCTGCGCCGCGCGGCTTGGGCCAGCGCCGTCCCGAGAAAGGCGTCGCCGGCGCCTGTCGGATCGACCGCCGCCACCCTGACCGCCTCCACGAGCAAGACGGCGCCGTCGGCTCGGACCAGCAGGGCGCCTTCGGCCCCAAGCGTGATCACCGCCTGGCCAGCGCCGAGCGCGCGCACCGCCTCGGGCGTCGTGGCGCGGGCGAAGGCGAGCGCTTCTTCGCGGTTGAGAAACAGCGCATCGACCTGCGCCAGCAGCGGCGCAAAACCCGCGACGACGGGCGATGGGTTCAGCGCGATCCGCATCCCGCGCCGGCGCGCTTCCGCGATGACGGCGGCCGTAGTCCCCGACGTCAGGTTGCCCTGGAGCAGGCACAGATCGCCCGGCGCAGCCGAAGCGAGACCCGCGATCGCCGTCTTGGCGTCGAGGCTGTCCGCCGCGTGGCGGGTGCTGAGGATAGCGTTCTCGCCGGTGTCCGACACCAGCACGCCCGACCAGTCGGTGGCGACGCCCAGGCGGCGCACGACCCCTGCGCCCAACCCCTCGGCTTCGAGCGCGACGGCGACGCGCTCGCCCGCCGCATCCTCTCCGACCGCCGCGACCAGCGTCACCACGACCCCGGCGCGGGCCAGCGCCACCGCCTGGTTCAATCCTTTCCCGCCGGGACCCGCCGCGCCGCGCCGCACATGCACCGACGCCCCCGGAACGGGCAGCGCCGCGAGATGCAGCGTCTCGTCCCAAGCGGCGTTTCCGACGACGAAGGCGCGCGGCAAGCGGGGGTGCTCCAGATGACGGCGATCTCGGACAGGCCGGGGACGGCGATACGGGACATCTTCAACGCCGACAAGGCGCTGATCGGCGTCGTGCACTGCCCGCCCTTCCCAGGCAGCCCGCGCTATCGCGGCGAGAGCATCGCCGCGATCTACGACGCCTGCGTCCGCGATGCCGTCGCCTACGTCGAGGGCGGGCTCACGGGCCTCATCGTCGAGAACCACGGTGACGTGCCCTTCTCCAAACCCGAGGACCTGACGCCCGAAACCGCCGCCTGCCTCGCGGTGGCGACCGACCGCATCCGCGCCGCGACTGGCGCGCCGCTCGGGATCAACGTGCTGGCGAACGCGCCGATCGACGCCTTCGCGGTGGCGGCGGCGACGGGCGCCGCCTTCATCCGGGTGAACCAGTGGGCGAACGCCTACGTGGCGAACGAGGGCTTCATGGAGGGCCGCGCCGCAGAAGCGATGCGCTACCGCAGTTTACTGCGCGCCGAGGGCGTGCGGGTCTTCGCCGACACCCACGTCAAGCACGGGGCCCACGCGATCACCGCCGACCGCACAATCGCCGAGTTGACTCGCGATCTCGCTTTCTTCGACGCGGACGCAGTGATCGCCACCGGCCTGCGCACCGGCGACGCCGCCACCATCGACGAGATCGACGCGGTGCGCAGTGCCACGCACCTGCCGCTGCTGGTCGGCTCCGGCGTCACGCCCGACAACGTCGTGGCGATCCTTGCCCGCACCGACGGCGTAATCGTCGCCTCCAGCCTGAAGGAGGGCGGCATGTGGTGGAACTCGGTGGACGGGGCAAGGGTGTCGGCCTTCTGCGCCCGCGCGCGGGGTGATATGATCCCGAAATCCGCTTGATCACTCGGCTCTAAGCGCCACCCCTCGGCGCGGGCGCAGCCGCACGAAGCACTCGCCCGCCACGAACATCTCGCGCGCCACCATGCCCTGCAGGCCATAGAAGTCGGTCAGCCCGTCGGCGTCGGCCTCGTCGGTCCA
>JANOEW010000089.1:0-5307 GCA_031413475.1 Amaricoccus sp. | reverse complement strand
GCCCGGCCCGCCGCCCGGGCTCTGGGTCACCCACGCCGGGGTCGCCCGCGCCGCGGCGGCGCTGACCGGCCGCGCGCCGGGCTGGGACACCCGTCTCGACTTCGGGCGCTGGCTCGATCTCGACGGCGATGCCGTCGGGCCCGTTGATGCGAGGAGTTGACCCGCGCCGCTGCGCCCGGCTCAGCGCCAGAGCAGCCCGCGCTTCGCGCTGGCGCCCCAGGGTCCCATGACCACGTTCTGCTCGGCGAGCTCGGCCCGGGCGGCGGCGCTGCCGGCGCGGGCGCGGTCGATCAGCACCCGGTTGTCCTCGGCCTCGGCGCGACTTGCGGCGGTCGCGATGACATCGCGCATGTGCACGAAGCCGTAGGCCTGTTCGGTCATGTGGGCCGCGTCGTAGGCGGTCTGGCCGAGCCCGACATAGTGCCGGATCGTGCCGATGCGCTGCAGCCGCCCCTCGAAGAAGGCGCAGGCGATCAGGCATTCGTCCGCCAGCGCCCGCAGCCCGTCGCGCGGCGCATTGGCGTCCATCGCGCGGGTGACGCGCAGCGTCAGCATATCGACGTGGATCGCCGTGCCGATGAACCGGGCGAAGGTGATCGAGAGGTAGGCCTCGAGCGTCTGGGTGAGCGGGATGCCAGCCTTCTCGATGCCGGAGCGCACGAAGTCCGAGGCGATGCCGAGGGTCGCGTTGTTCATGGCCGTCGGGTCCGGGGATACGCGGTCGGGAGGCGGTCGCCGCCTCCGGCCGGGTGCGATGTCCTGGACGCGCGTCCTGCCATGCTCACCTCACGCCGTGGATCCCACGCGGGACCTTGTTCGCGCTCAACCTATCGGGCAAAGGTTAATCCTCCCTGCAAAAGGCAGCGAGCGGAGCGAAAACGGGCTGAAGCGGCGGTGGGGCGCGGGATCGAGACGACGGCGATCAGACCTGCGGCCATTTGCAAACCGTGAACAGGGCGAACGACATACCACGCGGTGTTTCTCTGATGACAGTATCATGACCCTGCCAGTCCGGGCAACCGTTCGGCGCCGGTCGCGACGGGTCGTGCGCCCGGCCGCCGCCCGATGATCGAGACCGAACTCAAGATCACGCTGGACGCCGCGGACCTCGCACGGCTGCGCCGACACCCGGCGCTGGTCGAACTGCGGACCCGACCGCGCCGGACTGAGCGCCTCGTCTCGATCTATTGCGACACCGCCGACCACGCGCTGGCGCGGGCGGGGATCGCGCTCCGGCTGCGGCGGATCGGCCGGAGCTGGGTGCAGACCGTCAAGCTCGGCCGCCGCGCCGGCGGCGCCGGGCTCTACGCGCACCAGGAAGTCGAACGCCCGGCGCCCGGCGGGCGGCTGGCGCTCGACGGCGACGACCCGACCGGCGCCTACGCCGCGATCGCGGCGAGCGTCGGCGAAGCGCCGCTGACCCCGGTGTTCGAGACCCGCGTCGAGCGGACGAGCGAGCGGCTGGCGCTGCCCGGAAACGGGGTGGTCGAACTCGCGCTCGACCGGGGCGAGATCGTGGCCGGCGCGGCGCGCGCGCCGATCCTCGAAGCCGAGATCGAGCTGGTCGAGGGCGAGATCGGCGCCGTCTTCGCGCTGGCGCGGCGGCTATTCCTGAGCGGGCCGATCGACTTCTCGGCCGCCAACAAGTCGACGCTCGGCTACCGGCTGGCCCGCGACGGGGCGCTCGACGCCGAGATCGCGCCCCGCGGCGCCGGTTCGCTCGACTACGACGCGACCGCGACGGTCGAGACGGTGGCGCGCGACGTCTTCCGCGACTGCTTCGCGCAGATCTCGCGCAACATGGTGGTCGTGGCCCGGCGAGAGGTGATCGAAGGGCCGCACCAGCTTCGTGTCGGGCTGCGGCGGCTGCGCACCGCCTTCGCGGTTTTCGGGCCCAGCCTCGGGGCCGAGGCCCTCGCGCCGCTGTCGGACGCGGCGCGGCGGTTGGGACAGGTGGCGGGGCGGCTGCGCGACGCCGACGTGCTGATCGACGACGTGGTGGCGGGGACCGTCGGCCCGGCGACCTCCGTAACAGCGCTCGACGCCGCCGCGCGCGAGGCGCTGACCGCCGCGCTGGAAGCGCGACGGACCGAGGTGCGGACGGCGGTGCGCGCGGCGCTGGCAGGGCCTGAGGCGGCCGCGTTCCTCTTCGACCTGATCGAGGCGATCGAGGCCCGTGGTTGGCTGGCGCCGGCGGATTATTCGCAGACCGAACGTCTCGCCGCGCCGATCGGGGCCGCGGCCCCGGCGCTGCTGGAGAAGCGCCATCGCAAGGTGCTGCGACGGGGCAGGCGGATCGAGGCGCTCGACGCCGAGGCGCTGCACGAGCTGCGCAAGGAGCTGAAGAAGCTGCGCTACGCCGCCGACATGCTCGGCCCGATCTATCCGGCAAAGCGGGTCGGTCCCTTCGTAACGGCGCTGAAGGAGATGCAGGACACCTTCGGCAGCCTCAACGACGCCGCCATGGCCGCCGAGGCGCTGACCGGCCCCGAGGCGCCCGGCCGCGCCGACCCGGCGGCGCAGCGCGGGGCGGGCTGGGTGCTCGGCGTGCTGGAGGCGCGGGTCGGCGAAGACCGGCCGAAGCTGTTCCGGCGGTGGAAGGACTTCGCGGAGACCCGGCAGTTCTGGGATTAGACCGAAGCGCGCCGCGACCGCGGCTGGCGCCGCGCGCCGCGGTCGTGGTATCTGGCGCAAACGCCACGGGGAGCCGCGCATGAGACGATCCGAGATCAACGACACCATGCGCGCCGCGGACGACTTCATCCGCTCGTTCGGCTTCGTGCTGCCGCCGTTCGCCTACTGGTCGCCCGCGGAGATGCAGACGCGGCGTGCGGCGATCGACGGCATCGTCGACGCGCGCCTCGGCTGGGACATCACCGACTACGGCCAGGGACGGTTCGGCAAGATGGGCCTGTTCCTCTTCACCGTGCGGAACGGGTCCGAGGCGGACCTGAAGCGCGGCGGCGGCATGTGCTACGCCGAGAAGATCATGATCTCGCGCCACGACCAGCTGTCGCCGATGCACCGCCACGTCGTGAAGGCCGAGGACATCATCAACCGCGGCGGCGCCACGCTGGCGCTCAAGCTCTACAATTCCGACGCCGAGGGGCAGATCGACAAGACCAGCGAGGTGGTCGTCGCCACCGACGGCGTGCTGCGCCGGCAGGGGCCGGGCGCGGTGCTGCACCTGAACCCGGGCGAGAGCGTCACGCTGATGCCGGGGAACTGGCACGCCTTCTGGGGCGAGGGCGGAGACGTGCTGATCGGCGAGGTCTCGACGGTGAACAACGATCTGACCGACAACGTCTTCGCCGAACCGATCGGCCGCTTCGCCGAGATCGAGGAGGACGAAGCGCCGCTGCACCTGCTGGTGTCGGATTATCCGCGCTGGTTCGGCTGATTATCTCAGGTAGGGTTGGCGCGCTGGATCGCGTCGGCGAATCGCTGCACCAGCGCGAGGCCCTCGGTCGGGCCGACGCCGGCGCCCTCGAACCCGAGCGCCGACAGCACCGTCATCTGGCTCTGGACCTCGAGGAAAGCGCGCCAGAACCGCGGCTCGATGCCCTGGACCGGCTGGGGCCCACGGTCCTCGATCAGGAAATAGAGCACCTCGCCGCGGCTGCGGGTGGCGAGGATGCGGACGCGGTCGCTGCTGCCGGAACGGCCGAGCGCCGCGCGTCCCTGCGCGGTGCCGGCGAAGCGGCGCAGCTCGTCGAGCGTGCCCGGTCCTGCCCGCTGGGCGGCCGAGACGCTGGCGGTCAGCACCGCGCCGATCGGGTCGGCGTCGCCCTCGGCGATCGGCCGGCCCCCGAGCAGCTCGCAGTCGCCGGCCATCACGAACGCTCCCGAGGCGGAGACGTTGGTGCTGGCGGGATCGACGCAAAAGCCTGCCGGCGCGGCGATTGTCACGTCCCGCCCGGCCACGGTCACCGTGGCGCGGTCGGCCACGCCGATCCGTGACGGGTCGCAGCCGGCGAGCAGCGCGAGCGCGGCGGCGGCGGCGAAGACAGCGCGGCGCACGCCTTCAGAGAGACCTCTGCGAGAGGCGCGCCGAGGGCTCCCTTGATGAAGAAGTCGTAAAAGCCGCGAGGATAGCCGTTCCATTTTAATGGTTTACCTGTTTGTGCGCGCGCGGACACTGCGGGATCAGCGCCGGCGCGGGGCCTTCTCAAAGGTCGGCATAGACATGACTCTCGGCCTTCGCGCCGGGATGGGTGACGGCGCCCAGCCATGCCGGTCCGACCTGCTGGGCGTATTTCCACAGCGCGCCGGAGGTAGAGAGCGTCGGGCGTGGGCCCGGCCAGGCCGCCTTGCGAGCCGCAAGCTCGGCGTCCGAGAGGTCGACCGAGATCACGCCTCGCACCGCGTCGAGCGTGATCAGGTCGCCGTCGCGCAGCAGCGCGATCGGGCCGCCGGCGGCCGCCTCGGGTCCGACGTGGCCGACGCAGAACCCACGCGTGCCGCCGGAAAAGCGGCCGTCGGTGATAAGCGCGACCTTCTTGCCCATGCCCTGGCCGGATAGCGCCGCGGTGGTCGCCAGCATCTCGCGCATGCCGGGGCCGCCGGCCGGGCCTTCATTGCGGATGACGATGACCTCGCCATCCGCGTAGGCGCGCTTGCGCACCGCCTCGAAGGCGTCCTCCTCGCACTCGAACACCCGCGCCGGTCCGGTGAAGACCTGCTCGGCCTCGGACATCCCCGCGACCTTCGCGATGGCGCCGTCGGGCGCGAGGTTGCCCTTCAGCCCGACGACGCCGCCGGTCGACGACAGCGGCGTCTCGACCGGATAGATCACGCGGCCGTCGGCTTCGCCGCGGATGTCGTCGAGCTCCTCTCCGAGACTGCGGCCGCTCGCGGTGACGCAGTCCTCGTGGATGAGGCCGGCGCGGCGCAGCTCCTTCAGCACCACTGGCACGCCGCCGACCTCGAACAGATCCTTCGCCACGTACCTGCCGCCGGGTTTCAGATCGACGAAATACGGCGTGTCGCGGAAGATGTCGCAGACGTCGTCGAGATCGAAGTCGATGCCGGCCTCGTGGGCGATCGCCGGCAGGTGCAGGCCCGCGTTGGTCGAGCCGCCGGTGCAGGCGACGACCCGGGCGGCGTTCTCCAGCGACTTGAGGGTGACGACGTCGCGGGCGCGGATGCGCTTCTCCAGCAGCCGCATGACTGCGGCGCCGCTGGCGGTGGCGTGGGCGTCGCGGCTCTCGTACGGGGCGGGCGCGCCGGAGGAATTCAGCAGCGCGAGCCCGATCGCCTCCGAGACGCACGCCATCGTGTTCGCCGTGAACTGCCCGCCGCAGGCGC
>JANOEW010000088.1:0-6661 GCA_031413475.1 Amaricoccus sp. | reverse complement strand
GCCAGCAGCGCCTCGGAGAAGTCCGCGTCTGACGCGATCACCCGGCCGTCTGGGGCCGTCGCCCCGATCAGTCCGGCGATCGACGGGTAGACATAGAAGGCGCCGTCGGGCGTCGGGCAGGCGATCCCCGGGGTGGCGTTGAGCATGGCGACGACGCGGTCGCGCCGGCGCAGGAAGGCCGCCTGCGCCTGCGGGATGTAGTCCTGCGGACCGGTCAGCGCCGCCAGCGCCGCCCACTGGCTGATCGAGGCGGCGTTCGAGGTGGACTGGCCCTGGATCGTGGTCATCGCCCGGATCAGCTCGCGCGGTCCGGCGGCGTAGCCGATTCGCCAGCCGGTCATCGCATAGGCTTTGGACACGCCGTTGACCGTCAGCGTGCGCGGCAGAAGCCGCGGCTCGACCTCGGCCGGGGTGACGAAGGCGAAGGGCGGGTAGGCGATGTGTTCGTAGATGTCGTCGCTCATCACCCAGACGTGGGGATGGGCCCGGAGCACGTCGGTCAGCGACTTCAGCTCCGCCGCCCCGTAGCCCGCGCCGGTCGGGTTGGAGGGCGAGTTGAAGATCAGCCATTTGGTGCGCGGCGTGATTGCCGCGGCCAGCGCCGCCGGCGTGATGCGAAAGCCGGCCGCGATCTCGCCCGCGACGATCACCGGCGTGCCCCCGGCCAGCCGCACCATGTCGGGGTAGCTGACCCAGTAGGGCGCCGGCACGATCACCTCGTCGCCAGGGTTCAGCGTCGCCACCAGCGCGTTGTAGATCGCCTGTTTGCCGCCGGTGGTCACGATCACCTGGTCGGGTCGGTAGACCAGGCCGTTGTCGCGCGCGAACTTCGCCACGATCGCCGCGCGCAGTTCGGCGATGCCCTCGGGGTTGGTGTATTTCGTTTCGCCCCGGTCGATCGCCGCCTTAGCCGCGGCCTTGACGTGCGCGGGCGTGTCGAAGTCCGGCTCGCCCGCCGACAGCGCGATGACGTCGCGGCCCTGGGCCGCGAGTTCGCGCGCGAGCACGCTCATCGCCACGGTCGGCGACGGCTTGATGCGCGCGAGCGCGTCGGCGAGAAAGGCCATGGCGGCTCCGGTTTGCAATGGCGACAGCGCTGTCTTAGAATCGGCCTCAGAGCCGTGCAAGCCGTGAGGGAGACCTGCCATGCCGCCCGACCCGCACGAGGGCGCCGACGTGCTTGAGGCCGCCGATTTGATCGAGGGCGCCGACGTGATCGAGGACTACACCGACGCCACCTCCACCTTCGGCGACCGCCTCGGGCTGGCGCGCGAGGCCATGGGTCTCAGCCAGGCCGAGCTAGCGCTGCGGATCGGGGTCAAGCCGCAGACCCTGCGCAACTGGGAGGAGGATCGGGCCGAGCCGCGGGCGAACCGGCTGCAGATGCTCGCGGGGATGCTGAATGCGCCGCTGGTCTGGCTGATGAGCGGGCAGGGCGTCGCGCCGGTCCGCGCGCCCGGGGGCGCGGCCGCCGCGCGGGCCTGCCTCGCCGAATTGCGCCGCCTGCGGGCGGATCAGTCGCAGATCGTCGAGCGCATGGCCCGCCTCGAGAAGCGCCTGCGTGCGGCGCTCGAGCCGCGCGCGTGACCGTCGTCGAAGGCCGCGAAATCCGGCGCAAACGCCTCGTGATGCGAAGCTGGCGACGCGGCATGCGCGAGATGGACCTTCTGCTCGGCCCCTTCGCCGAAGCCGAACTCGGGGCCATGACGGAGCCGGTCATGACAGATTACGAAAATCTATTGTCCGAAAACGACCATGACCTATATGCGTGGATTGGTGGCAATTGCGACCGTCCATCGCGCTATGACGAGATCGTTCGGCGAATAGCCGCCTTCCATCGGATCGCGTGATTTTGCCGCCTTTCGGGGCGAGCTTAACGAATTGTAGAAGAATCTGCGCAACGTTCGGGTCTCAGGGTCATGCGGAGAGAGATCATGAGTGTGCACGCCTCGGTGGTGAACGTTCCCGGCCCGACGGTCGATGAGGATTTCCTCGGGGCTTATCTCGAGACGCTCGCAATGGTCGAGCGACTGCACCGTTTGCTGCTGGACGTTGTGAAAGACGAGTTCGAGCGCCTTGGCATCATTGATATAAACTCGGTCCAAGCGCTGTTGTTGTTCAACGTGGGCGACAACGAGGTCACCGCGGGCGAGCTCAAGACCCGCGGCTACTACCAGGGCTCGAACGTGTCCTACAACCTCAAGAAGCTGGTGGAATGCGGCTACATGCACCACCAGCGCTGCGAGGTGGACCGGCGGGCGGTGCGGGTGCGGCTGACCGAGAAGGGCCGGCACATCCGCTCGATCATCGCCGATTTGTTCCAGCGCCACGCCACCGGCATCTTGAGCCGCGAGGTGCTCGGGAACATGCGGCTCGCCGACATCAACACCAGTCTGCGCCGCATGGAGCACTACTGGACGGATCAGATCCGCTACATCTACTGATCGGTTCCGCGCGCGAGCCGCCGGTCCGCCCCCGGGGTGTGGCCTCGATGTTCCCGTCGCAAAGATTGCATTCCGATGTCGCGCGCGATCTGCCGAATCCGATGCGAAGGTGCTAATCTCTCATTAAAGAGAGGTTTCGGTCGCGGGCGATTCGCGCGGGCCTCGAGAAAGTCGAGTACTCGGTTGGGGCCCAAGGCGAGCAGATGACCCATACGGCTGAACAGTCCCCGGCGAGCCTGCGCGACGAGTTCGACTTCGCCATCGGCGACGAATTGCGCGGCGAGCGCGCGACGCTTGGCCGCTCGCTCCTCGACGTGCAGCGCGATCTGCGGATCAAGGCGGCATACATCGCAGCGATCGAGAGCACCGATCCTTCGGTGTTTCCGAATCCGGCGTTCGTTCCCGGCTACGTTCGTGCCTACGCCCGTTATCTCGGGCTCGATCCCGAAGCGGTGTATGCGCGGTTCTGCGCCGAGAGCGGGTTCAAGAGCCCCGCCGGCGCCGGCGTGGGCGGGTCTAAAGTTGCGGTCGCGCGGGCCGATCGCGGCAGGCGGCGCGGCGTCGCCGCCGGATCGAGCTTCGCCATGGCCTTTCCGCTCGCCGAGCCGCGCTGGCGCGGTCTCGGGGTCGGACTCGGGGCGCTGCCGGTGTCGGCGATCGGCTCTTTGCTGGTGCTGGTGGGGCTGGCGGGCGGGCTCGGCTACGGCGGCTGGACGGTCCTGCAGAACATCCAGCGCGTCCAGTTCGCCCCGATCGAAGTTGCCCCGGTGGCGCTCGCAGTGGTCGAGGCGCTGGCCACGCCGGACGCGCCCCAGCTGCCCGAGCCGGAGCTGAACGAGCTCGCGCGCCCCGTCGCCGCCACGGCGCTGACCGAGCTGTATCGCCGACAGGAGTCGGAGGTGCCGATCCTCGCGCCCCGCGACGGTCCGATCGCCGCGATCGATCCCGACCGCGTCGGCCTGCTCGCCCGTGGCGGCGCGGCGCGACCTGCCGCCGCTGTGACGGTCGCGGCAACGCCCGCAACGCCTGGGGTCGCGGACCCCGCCGCCGTTTCTGCCGCAGCGGCCGGACCAGCAATCCTCGACCCCGAGTCCGATGCGCCCCAGCTGAATGCCACCGTCGAGCCCGCGGCGCTGACCGTGGTCGCCGAGCGCGCGGCCTGGATCCGGGTTTATCTCGCGGACAAGACGGTGATCTTCGAGCGCATCCTCGAAACCGGCGAGACCTATTCCCCGCCGCCCGACATCGCCCAACCGCTGATCTGGGCGGGCAATTCCGGCTCGGTCTACGTGCGCCTCGGCGCGACGCTGCGCGGTCCGCTCGGCAGCGGCACCCGCACGGTTCGCGACATCGTGCTCGATCCCGCTGCGATCGCCGAACGCTTCGGCGAGGTCGCGGAGGTGCCCGACGTCATCTCGCGCGCCTTCGACCCGTCGATCGAGGCCGCGGCCGTCCGGCTGCAGTGACGCGCCCGCCGGGTCGACGCTAAGTCGACGCTTCCGGCCGGGGTGACTTCGGCTACGGGCTCGCCTATGCTGCGCGGCGTCGAGCCCGCGTGAAAGCCCCCCATGTCACACAACCCGATCCGCCCCTGGCGAAACATCGACCGGCGCACGTCCCGGCAGATCCACGTCGGCTCGGTGCCCGTGGGCGGGGGCGCGCCGATCAGCGTGCAGACCATGACGAACACGCTGACCCACGACGTGCGCTCGACCGTGGCGCAGATCCTGCGCTGCGCCGAAGCCGGCGCCGACATCGTGCGTGTCTCCTGCCCGGACGTGGACTCGACCCGCGCCCTGCGCGAGATCGTCCGCGAAAGCCCGGTGCCGATCGTCGCCGACATCCACTTCCACTACAAACGCGCCATCGAGGCCGCCGAGGCCGGCGCCGCCTGCCTGCGGATCAACCCGGGCAACATCGGCTCCGTCGAACGGGTGCGCGAGGTGATCCGGGCCGCCAAGGACCACGGTTGTTCGATGCGGATCGGGGTGAACGCGGGCAGCCTCGAAAAGCACCTGCTCGAGAAATACGCCGAGCCCTGCCCGGAGGCGATGGTCGAGAGCGGCCTCGACCATATCCGCATCCTCGAGGACAACGACTTCCACGAGTTCAAGATCAGCGTGAAGGCCTCCGACGTTTTCCTCGCCGCCGCGGCCTACCAGAGCCTCGCCGAGGCGACCGACGCGCCGATCCATCTCGGGATCACCGAGGCGGGCAGCCTGAACGCCGGCACGGTCAAGTCGGCGATCGGGCTCGGCGCCCTGCTGTGGGCGGGCATTGGCGACACGATCCGCGTCAGCCTCTCGGCCGACCCGGTCGAGGAGGTCCGCGTCGGCTTCGAAATCCTCAAGGCGCTCGGCCTGCGCCACCGCGGCGTCAACATCATCTCCTGCCCGTCCTGCGCGCGGCAGGGCTTCGACGTGATCAAGACCGTCGAGGCGCTGGAGCAGCGGCTGGAGCACGTCCGGACGCCGATGTCGCTGTCGATCATCGGCTGCGTGGTCAACGGCCCCGGCGAGGCGCTGATGACCGACGTGGGCTTCACCGGCGGCGGCGCGGGCGCGGGCATGGTCTACCTCGCCGGCAAGCAGAGCCACAAGCTGGACAACGCGGCGATGATCGACCACATCGTGGCGCTGGTCGAGGCGCGCGCCGCCGAGATCGACGCCGCCGCCGAACCCGTCGGTCACGCGGCCGAATAGCCCGGCGCGACCGCGCCCGCGCGCGTCGCCGGTCGGACCGGCGAGTGGCTCACCGCGGGCTGATCGCCTGCTGGCCGCCAACAGGCCGCCCGCGCTGATGGACAACCCGCCGGCGATCGCGCATAGGAACCGATGGTCGTGCGGCCGCATCGTCGGCCGGGCCATCCCGCCTTAAAGGACCCAAGCCATGCTTCGCGCCGCCCTCGTGCTCGGGCTCCTCGCCGCCGTCGGGCCTTTCGCGATCGACATGTATCTGCCGGCGCTGCCGACGGTGGCGGCCGACCTTGCCGCGACCCCCCAGGCCGTGCAGCTGACTCTGACCGCCGATTTCATCGCGCCGGTCGCGGCGGCCGGCTGACGATGCTGCCGCAGGAGAAGCTCGACGCGATCTTCGCCCGCGCCGAATACCTGGCGGCGCGGCTGAACGCGGGGCCCGCGCCGGCCGAGTTGGCCGCGATGTCCCGCGAATACGCCGAGCTGCGGCCCGTCGTCGCGGAAATCGCCGCCTGGCGCACGCTGCTGCGCGAGCGCGAGGACGCCGAGCGGCTGCTGGCCGACCCCGAAATGCGCGGTCTCGCCGCGGAGGAGCTCGTCCGGATCAGCGCGGCGCTGCCGGCGGCTGAGCAGGCGCTGCGCCTGGCGCTGCTGCCCCGCGACGCCGCCGACGAACGCTCGGCCATCCTCGAAATCCGCGCCGGCACCGGCGGCGACGAGGCGGCGCTGTTCGCCGCCGATCTCGCGCGGATGTATCAGCGCCTCGCCGAGGCCCGCGGCTGGCGCTGGGAGGTGGTCGAGGAGGCCGCGACCGAGCTCGGCGGCTACCGCGAGCTGATCGCCGAGGTCTCCGGCCGCGGCGTCTTCGCGGCGCTGAAGTTCGAGAGCGGCGTGCACCGGGTGCAGCGCGTGCCCGCCACCGAGAGCGGCGGACGCATCCACACCTCGGCCGCCACCGTCGCGGTGCTGCCCGAGGCCGAGGCGGTCGACATCGACATTCCCGTGGCGGACATCCGCATCGACACCATGCGATCCTCGGGCGCCGGCGGGCAGCACGTCAACACCACCGACAGCGCGGTACGAATCACCCATTTGCCCACCGGGATCGTGGTGACGAGTTCGGAGAAGTCGCAGCACACCAACCGCGCCAAGGCGATGGCGGTGCTGCGGGCGCGGCTGTTCGATCTGGAGCGTCAGCGGCTGGCGGACGCCCGCGCCGCCGACCGCAAGGGCCAGGTCGGCTCGGGCGACCGCTCCGAGCGCATCCGCACCTACAACTTCCCGCAGGGGCGGCTGACCGACCACCGGGTCGGGCTGACGCTCTACAAGCTCGATCAGGTGATGCAGGGCGACCTCGGCGAGGTGATCGCGGCCCTGACGGCCGACGACCAGGCGCGGCGGCTCGCGGACCTCGAGGCGTGACCGCGACGATCCAGTCGGCGCTGACGGCCGCGCCGGCGCGGCTGGCCGCGGCGGGCGCGCCGGAGGCGGCGCGGGACGCGCGGGCGCTGATGGCCGATG
>JANOEW010000087.1:0-1951 GCA_031413475.1 Amaricoccus sp. | reverse complement strand
CGCGTCGGTGTCGTTGGGCTCCTGCTCCTGCACGGAGATGACGCTGTCGTTGTCGTCCGGCGTGGTGCAGGACGATGCCGCGAGAGCCAGGGGGATCACGAACAAAAGAGCGGTCTTCATGCCGCGGCCCCGAGGTGCACGAGACACGCCACGCATTTCCACACGGCGGATCGCGCAGTTCCGTACGAGATGCGTGTGAAATTGAGACAAGCCCCGGTTACTCGATGGGACAGCGGCGTCGCCCGCGACGCGCTCAGCTCCGGCGACGGAACGCGAGGAGTCCAGCGAGGGCCAGCGCTCCGAGCGTCCCCGTCATCGAGCCGGCGCCGGGAAGCGAGCAGCCGCGCGAGCCACCGCCGTCGACAGAATCACCTGCACTCAAATCCATCACGAGATCGACTGGCTCGCCGTTGACGCTTCCGTCGAACGCATCGAGGCGCACTCGGTATCTGCCAGGCGTATCCGACGTGAGGATGGCGTTGGCACTCTCGCCGGTCCGAGGAGGCGGCGTTCGCCGCGCCCGAGGGAGCCCGTGCGGCGGTCGAGGCGATCTTCCGCGCCGTCGTGGCCGAGGGTCGCGACGTCCTGACCCCGCCCGAGGCCCTGGCGGCGATCGCCGCCTACGGCATTCCCGTCGCGCCGGTTCGCCTGGCGGGCGCGCCGATCGACGTGGGCGACGCCGCCAGCGACATGCTGCGCGAGAGCCCGGCGCTCGCGCTCAAGCTGGTTTCGCCCGATGTCGGCTACAAGTCGGACGTGGGCGGAGTCGTGCTCGACCTCGCCACGCGGCAGGCCGCCGAGGTAGCGGCGGTCGAGATGGCCGCGCGCGTTCGCCGCAAGGCGCCCGAGGCGCGCCTCGCCGGCTTCGCGCTGCAGCCGATGATCCTCCGGCCGCAGGCGCAGGAGCTCGTTCTCGGCGTCACGCACGACCCGGCCTTCGGGCCGGTGATCCGATTCGGCGCCGGCGGCCTCGCGGCCGAGTTGCTGGGCGACACCGCGGTCGCCCTGCCGCCGCTCGACGCGGGCCTCGCCGCGACTCTCGTCGGGCGCACGCGCGTCGCCCGGATGCTCGCCGGGTTCCGCGGCCGCCCGCCCGCCGACATGGCGGCGCTGCACGCGGCGCTGGTCGCGGTCTCGAACATGATCGAGGATTTTCCAGCCTTGCGTGCGCTCGACGTCAACCCGCTGCTCGCGGACGCGGCGGGGGTGATTGCGCTCGACGCGCGCATCGAGATCGACGCCGCCGACCTCGACCGCGCGCCGCCGAACCCGCGTCTCGCGATCCGACCCTATCCGGCGGCCTGGCGGCGCGAGGCGGCGCTCAAGGACGGGACCTATGCGATCCGGCCGATCCTGCCGCTCGACGCGCTGCTCTACCCTGAGTTTTTCGCCCGGCTCGATGCCGAGGACATGCGGATGCGCTTCATGGCGCCGCGCAAGCACTTTTCGGACGAGATGGCGCTGCGGCTGACCCAACTCGACTACGACCGCGACATGGCCTTCGTGGCGCTGACGCCTGAGGGCGCGCTGGCCGGGGTCTCGCGGATCGCCGGCGACCCGGACCGCGACAGCGCCGAATACGCCCTGCTCGTGCGCTCCGATCTCGCCGGTCGCGGCATCGGCGCCGCGCTGATGCAGACGCTGATCGACTATGCCCGCGCCGACGGCGTCCGCCGCCTCGAGGGCATGGTGCTGTCCGAGAACCGCGCGATGCGCCGCCTGATCGGCCGATTCGGCTTCACGATCGAGCCGATGCCCGACGAGCCCGGCGTGGTGATGTCGCGCCTCGCCCTCTGAGGCGAGCGGCGGTTGATGGCTTCGGCGTTTGAATGCGCCCCCATCGCTTTCCGGATCTGTCGGTCGACAGATCCGGCTGCGCCCGCGCCCGCCCGATCTGCCCCGGAGGCGCGCCGCGGACCCCGCCGCCCTTTGCGTGGGGGCAGGTCTTGCG
>JANOEW010000086.1:0-3642 GCA_031413475.1 Amaricoccus sp. | reverse complement strand
CCTGGACGCGGGCCGATCTCTGTCGCTGGCTGGAGACGCACCACGGCAAGACCTACCATCCGTCGAGCATGAGCCGGGTGCTGCGGCGGCTCGGCTTCTCGCGCCAGAAGGCGCGGCCCTTCCACCCGAAGAAGGACCCGGGGGCGCAGGAGGCCTTCAAAAAGGGGGGCTTGCCGACCAGGTAGCCGCCATTGTTGAGCGACAACCATCCTGTCCGGCGCCGTCAGCCAAGTTGGCCGCTGGCTCCAGTCGGAGGCCGGGCGTAGCCCGGCTGGAGGCTGGAGCCAGCGGCGTGATCGTCTTCCCCGGGGGATGAAGGCGTAGGTGCTGGCCGCTGCGGGCCGATACGAGCGGGATCTCTGTCACCAAAACGGAGGTCCCATCGTGCCGGGCAAACCCGTCACCGACCGGCAAGTGAGAATCTACATGCAAGACCGTCATCGCCATAGCCAACGCGCCGCCGCTGCCCGGGCCGGGTTCAGCGAACGCACCGGGCGCCGGATCGAGACCGATCCGCGCCTTCCCTCCCAGCGCCAGCCCGAGCGCGGTCGCACCGTCCCCGATCCGCTCGAAGCGGTCTGGGAGCCGGTATTGCTGCCAATCCTCGAGAACGATCCCGCCGTGCAGGCAGTCACGCTCCTGAGGCACCTGCAAATGATTGCTCCGGACGCCTTCCCGGACGATCGCATCCGGCGAACGCTGGAACGCCGCGTGCGCGACTGGCGCGCGCTGCACCTCCTCCTTCACGCCGGGCTGCTTGCGGAGCATGGCGAGCCACTGGAGCCCGTTGCCGCGCTCCTGCGCGATGCCCTCGGTCGCGCGCAGGGTGGCGCTGTAGAAGGGGGTCTGGCCGACCACGCGGCGGGCGAATGCAACGCGGGGCAGCACTTTCTGGAGCGCATCGCGCCGACCATTCCCGTCCGTCTGGTCGTAACGCACCACCTCGAGGCCGGCCGCCTTCAGCGCGTCGACGGCATCCTTTGGCGCGTTCTTCGGCACCAGTGCGGCGGTGAACTCACTCAACGCCACCGCACGCTGCGCCTTGATCTCGAAATACTCGGTCGGGAGGTCGCGCAGCTTGTCGAGGAAGGCGCGGGCATCCGCGATCAATTCCGGCGGGGCCGGGCTGTTGAAGATAGGCCCATCGCGACCGATGCCGGTCTGCCATTCCCTGATGCTTCCCTTCGCCAAGTCCTTCAGGAACTCGCTGAAGATGTCCCCCCAGCCGAAGTCTTTGCCAGAAGCATGGTAGGGCGCGAACTTATCGGCCAACGCGAACAGTTCATTGTTTGCCTCGTCCTTGATCGCCGCCATCTCCTTGTCGGTGACGATCGAGCGCCGGGCGTCCTTGATCGCGGTCACGCTCTTGAACGGGCGGGCCACCATGGACCGGACGCTTCCGGTGCCGTAGTTGAAGCCCTCGCCGTCCCGCAACGTCCGGGTCATCTCACGGACGATCTCGTCCATCTGGTAGGGCTTGCGCCGCCCGGCTTCGTTGCGGAAGAACTTTGCGCCAAGCACGCGCCCGAAGTTGGCCTGAACCCAGTAGCGGTAGGCCTCCTCGCGCCCCTTCTTGTCCATCCGCTTGCGGATTTGCGTCTCAGTCGACCAGACGTCGACCTCCGACGGCGAGTTGGCTTTTGCAACGCGACGCGCGGCATCGTCCAGGTGACGCTGCACCAGCCGTTCCACCCCATCCTCTACGACGACGTGCCGATCGTAGACCTTGCCGCGCAGATCATCCGGGAGCGCCGCCAGCGCCTCTTTCTCGGCGGCAAGCGCGGACTGCTCAAAGCCGGGCTGTTGCAGGATGTCCCAGTAGCGGTTGCCCTTGAACTTCCGCAGAGCGGCCGGGAGCGGCTCTTGCTTGCGCAGGATCACCTTGGGCGCATCGTTCTTCGTGCGCAGGTAGGCCAACTGAGTGACCTTCGACGACGCGGTGGCGTCCAGCCCCTCACGGCTGATCTTGTCGTCGTATAATTCGCTGGAAACCTCGGTCCCCATGTCCCGCGCCTCGCCCAGAACCGCATCGAGCTTCTTCATGCCCTCGCGGTTGAGATCGAACTGAGCGCGAGGCTGGCGCGGCGAGTAAACGTCGGCGTTGAACGCCTTCATGCCGCGGCCACGCGGGTCCGCCATCGACGGCGCGCCGATCAGCGAGATTTCTCCGAAGTTGCCCAAGCCGATGTCGCCGCGCGCGATGGCGAGGGACGGCGCGGCCAGCCCACCAAGATCGACCACATGCCGCAGCTTCTCCGCCGACAGGTTGTGGACGACGTAGAGCGGGCTTTCCGGGATCGTATCCGCCGGCGTGCGACGCGAGAACAGCTTCGGGCTATCGTCCCGCTCGCCGAACAGCCCTTCATCCGCGTCCGACTGCCCGGCGCTCGTTCCCTTGCGGCCCGTGCCCTGCTGATCGCGCGCGGCCTGCAACTGCTTCGCGCTCGGGTCGGTTCCGTCGAAACTCAGTTGCTCGCCGAACTTGATGGCGCGGGTGTCGGCTTTGGGTTTGGGGGCGGCCATCCCAAACATGTCGCCTTCGGCGGCGTAAGGTGAAGGTGCCGGGCCATGTCGAGGAGGTGCTTGCCGCGACCGCCGCGCTCTGACGGCGACACCCCGCTCGCCTCTGGCGTGAGCAGATATCCGCCGACCGAGCGCGCCAAGCATCCAAACCGGCCCCGGTCGGTTGTCTTCCCCGACTCGCATTTCTAATAGTCCGCAGCGGCGTCCGGTGGGCCCGGCTCGAAAGAAGCGATCGAAAAGGCGGGAAATGGTGGGACGTCGACGCGGAGTGAAGGGCGCTTTTGTGGCTGCGCTGCCGGAAAAGCGGGTCTTCATCCAGACGACGCGCGGAACGCGCTCGCTGCGTATGACCTCCGGCGCCCAGGCGCTCGCCGCTGCGGGCTTGCTCGCGCTCGCGGGCTGGCTAGCGGTGGCGACGGCGGACTACGCGGTGGACATCATCGCCGCTGACGGCGAGGCCGGTGGGAACGTCGTCCTGCACGAAGCCTACCAGGCGCGGCTGAATGCGTTGACCGCCGAGCGGGACGCGCGCGCGTCGGAGGCGCTGTCGGCGCAGACCCGCTTCCAGACCGCAATGGACCAGATCAGCCGGCAGCAGACTGCGCTCCTGCGCTCGGTCGAGGAGCAGCGCGAGCTCGTGACCGGCCTCGACCTGATGCGAAGCCGGCTCGACCGGGCGGTCGATCAGCGCGACGCCTTCGCCGCCGCGAACGACAAGCTGATAGCGGACATGGCCGTGGCTCCGGTCGGGGTCGGCGTTGCGGACGCCGATCTCGCCGACACCCTCGAGGCGGTGACCGGCGCGCTGACCGAGGCGGTTGCGGCGCGCGACGCCGCTTCGTCCGGTCGCGAGACCCTGGCGGCCGATCTCGCCGCAACCGAACTGGAATTGCGCCTCGCCACCCGGCGCCAGGACGAGATGATCGACCAGCTGCGCCAGGTCGTGGCCGCCTCGTCCGGCGCGATCGAGGAAGCGCTGCGCAAAGCCGACCTCGACGTCGACAGCGTGCTCGCGACGGTCCGCCCGGACTATTCCGGCCAGGGCGGCCCGTTGGTGCCGATCGGCGTCTCCAGCCGCTCCTATCCGGGCGATGCCGCCGCCGCCAGCCGCTTCGACGA
>JANOEW010000085.1:0-5359 GCA_031413475.1 Amaricoccus sp. | reverse complement strand
AGATCAAAGGCGTCTTCGTCGGCATCGTCACACTGTCGGTCACGCTGGTGCTAGAGACCTTCATGGCCCAGACCGCCGGCCCGCAGTGGCGGATCGGCGACGCCCGCCTCAACGGCTTCAACGGCATGTCCGGGATCCCGGCGCTGACAGTCCCATGGCCGGGCGGAGATCTCATGCTCTTTGCGGGAACCGGGCTCTACTACGTCCTCCTCGTCCTGATGACCGTTTGCTACCTGTGGCTGCGGATCCTGCTCAACGGGCCGTTCGGCAACGTGCTCGTGGCGATTCGGGAGAATCCGACCCGCGTCGAGATGCTCGGCTACGACGTCCGTCGGTTCCAGCTCGCCGCCTTCGTGCTGGGCGGCGCGCTGGCGGGGCTCTCCGGCGTGCTATACACCGCCTGGGGGCAATATATCACCCCGAGCAGCATGGGGCTGATGGCCGCGGCGCTGCCGGTCATCTGGGTGTCGGTCGGCGGGCGTTCTGATCTCACCTCCACGCTTGTCGGCACGCTTCTCGTGCTCGCGCTGTTCCAGCAGCTGACCATCCGAGGCAGCCAGTACGCGCTGGTGGCGATGGGTCTCCTGCTGCTCGCGACGGTGATCTTCGCGCCGGAGGGGCTCGTGCTCACCCTCGCGCGGCGGATCGAGCGGCTGCGGGGGCGCCGTTGACCGTTCTCGAGACTCGCAGTCTGTCGAAGCGCTTCGGCGGCGTCCATGTCGCCCGCGACATCGACTTCCGGCTCGAACCCGGCGAGATCCACTGTCTGATCGGCCCGAACGGCGCGGGCAAGTCGAGCTTCTTTCGCCTCGTGCTCGGGATGCACCGGCCCGACAAAGGCGCGATCCTGTTCAAAGGCGAGGACATCACCGGTCTGCGCTCGTTCGAGCGCATCCGCCGAGGCATCAGCGTGAAGTTCCAGGTGCCCGGCATATTCACCGCGCTGCCGGTGCGGCAGAACCTCGAGATCGCCTTCCAGAACCACCTGCATGGCCATCGGCTCGACGCCACGATCCGACGGGTCCTCGACTTCACCGGTCTCGGCCCCGAAGCCAGCCGGCCGGCCGGCCGGCGCGCTGTCGCACGGCCAGAAGCAGTGGCTCGAGATCGGCATGGCGGTCGGGGTCGAACCGCATTTGCTGCTGCTCGACGAACCGACCGCCGGGATGTCGCCGGAAGAGACCGAGCGCACCGGCGAGATGCTGCGCGGCCTCAACGGAGAAGGCATCACCATCCTCGCCGTCGAGCACGACATGAACTTCGTGCAGCAGATCGCCACGCGGGTCACGGTGCTGCATTTCGGCGCAATCTTCGCGGAAGGAACCGTGTCCGAGGTGCTGGCGCACGAGGGCGTCGCGGAGATCTACCTAGGGACCGCCGATGCCGGATGACGTCCTCCTCGCGGCGGAAGGCCTGCGCGGCGGCTATGGCGCGAGCCCCGTCCTGCTCGGCGTCGATCTCTATGTGGGACGGGGCGAGGTCGTCGCCGTCATCGGGCGCAACGGCGTCGGCAAGACCACGCTGATGCGCACGCTCTGCGGGCTTCTCCAGCCGACGGCCGGGCGGATCCGGTTCGGCGGACGCGACGTGACGGCGGAGCCCGCCGACCGGCGCGCCCGCGGCGGCCTCGCTTACATCCCGCAGGGCCGGGACGTCTTTCCCACCCTGACGGTCCGCGAGAACCTGCTGGTGGCCGAAGCGGCGCGCACCTCGACGAACAAGCCGGACTATGCAGGGATCTTCCGCAGCTTTCCCGTGCTGAATGAGCGAGAGCGCCAGTCGGCGGGCACGCTGTCGGGCGGCCAGCAGCAGCAGCTCGCCATCGCCCGCGCGATGATCGGCGAACCGACGATGATGCTGCTCGACGAGCCGTCGGAGGGCATCCAGCCCTCGATCGTGCAGGAGATCGCCGGGCACATCCGCCGGCTGAACACCGAGACAGGCCTGACGGTGCTGTTCGTGGAACAGAATCTCGACCTGATCGTATCGCTCGCCGACCGCGGTCTGGTGATGGACAAGGGGCGCATCGTGGCGCGCCTCGACGGCGCGGACATAAGGTCGCGCGACGTGGTGAAGCGCTTTCTGGCGCTGTGAAAAGGGGAACGAAATGAGCTGGATCGAACAGTCGCTGATGGCGCGCCGCGGGGTGGCCGGGGGCAAGGAGGGAGCCAGGCATTCGATCACCATCGAAGACCAGGGTAAGTTCCACTACGTCTACGGACCCTACGTGGACTCCGTCCTCACCGTGACGCCCGGCGCCGTCGTGACGGTCGAGACCCACGACGCCTTCGAGGGCAAGATCACGTCCGAGAGCGACAAGCCCTCGGCCATCCTGAACTTCCCCTTCCTCAATCCCCAGACCGGCCCCATCGCCGTCGAGGGCGCCGAAAAGGGCGACTGCCTCGCGGTGCGCATCCGCTCGATCAAGCCGCGCGGCCCACAGCCGGTGGGCACCACCTGCCTCATTCCGGAATTCGGCGGCCTCGTCGGCACCGGGCAGACCGCGCTCCTGAACGCGCCCCTGCCCGAGAAGGTGAAGAAGCTGAGGGTCGACGAGAACGGCGTCTACTGGTCCGACAAGATCACCCTGCCCTACGAGCCGTTCATCGGCACCATCGGCACCAGCCCCGAGATCGAGGCGATCAGCTCGCTGCAGCCCGACACCCACGGCGGCAACATGGACCTGCCCGACGTCGGGCCCGGGTCGATCATCTACCTGCCCGTCAACACCAAGGGCGCGCTGCTCTACCTCGGCGACTGCCACGCTGTGCAGGGGGACGGCGAGCTCTGCGGCGTCGCGCTCGAGATCCCGGCCACGGTCGAGATCCAGATCGACCTCATCAAGGGGCACCGCATCGCCTGGCCGCGCCTCGAGACCGCCGACTTCGTCATGACGATCGGCAGCGCCCGCCCCATGGAGGACGCCGCCCGCATCGCCTACCGCGAGCTGGTGCGCTGGATCGCGCCCGAGCTCGGCGTCGACGAGGACGAGGCCTATCTCCTGCTGACGATGTGCGGCAAGGTGCGCCTCGGTAACATGGTCGACCCGAAATACACGCTCGGCGCATCGATCGCGAAGAAGTATCTCGGCTGACGGGAGGCGGGCAATGGATCTGGGCCTGAAGGGCCGGGTGGCGCTGGTCACAGGCGGCACCAAGGGAATCGGGCGTCGCGTCGCGGAGATTTTCGCCGAAGAAGGCGCGAACGTCGCGGTCTGCGCGCGCAATTCCGACGAGGTGCGCGAGACGGTCGCGGCGCTTGAGACCAAGGGTGTTCGGGCCTTCGGCGCCGCGATCGACGTCGCCGACAAGGCGGCGCTGCAGGCCTGGGTCGTCGGGGCGGCCGAGGCGCTTGGCGGTGTGGACATGGTCGTCGCGAACGTGTCGGCGCTCGCTGTCGCCGAGGACGAGGCGGCCTGGCAGGTAGGCTTCAATATCGACCTCATGCACACTGTACGGCTGGTCCGCCTTCGAGGAGATGATCTTCTGGCTTGAGGACGGATACGCGATCCCCGCGCCCGAAGCCTAAATGCTGCTCGGCCAAGTGGTGGAGGCGCGATGCACGCAGGTAGTGAACCCGAAGTACACAAATATCTGCAAGGTGGCGAAATCCGTCCTGGCGGCAATGCCTGATCCGTCCGCGATGGGCGACGATCCTGCGAGCGCCTCTTTGGCGGCGGTGCGCACGGCTTTTTTGACGGGGGCGCTAACGCCGCGCGACTATGCCGATGCGCTCTGCGCGCGCGCCGCGGCGTGCTCGGAGCTCGCAATTTGGGCGCATTTCGACGCCGACGCCTTCCTCGCCGCAGCGGAGGCTGGGCCCGCCAGCGGTCCGCTCGCAGGCGTTCCCGTCGCAGTGAAAGACATCTTCGACACGGCGGACATGCCGACCGAGGCCGGCTCGCCTCTCTGGGCGGGTCGCCGGCCGATGCGCGACGCGGCGTGCGTGGCGGCCATGCGCGCCGCGGGCGCCGTGGTGATGGGCAAGACCGTCACGACGGAGTTCGCCTTTGCGCATCCCGGCCCCACACGCAATCCGTACGACCCGTCCCGCACGCCGGGCGGTTCGTCGAGCGGCTCCGCCGCGGCCGTCGCCGCCGGCGTCGCGCCCTTGGCGATCGGGTCGCAGACCGCCGGATCGATCGTCCGCCCGGCGGCGTTCTGCGGCGTGGTGGGATACAAACCATCGTTCGGTCGGATCAACCGCTCGGGCTGCCTCTCGTTCTCTGAGAGCCTCGACACTGTCGGCGTCTTCGCGAGAACGGTCTCGGACGCCTGGTTGCTCGCGGAAGTTCTGGCCGGATCCGCTCGCCCGACGTTGCCCGCCCCACTGCGCCGACTCCCTCGAATCGGCCTATGCCGCACACCGCAATGGGAGCGCGCCGCGCCGGAATCCCGAGCCGCGTTCGCCGCCGCGGCGTCCGCGATCGAGAGGGCCGGCGGGACGGTCGTACCCTTGGAGGTCGGGCCGCCGCATCAGGACCTGCAGACCGTCCACCTGCAGGTCATGGCCTATGAAGCCGCCCGCGCGTTGGCCCCGGAGTGGAGAACCGGTCGAGCCGGGCTGAGCGACAAGCTCGCCGCGCTCGTAGAAGAAGGGCGCTCGATCGACGTTGAGGTCCATCGCAGGAACCTCGCGTCCGCCGCCGTCGCCCGCGCCGCTTGGGCGGCCGACCTCGTGGACCTGGACGCAGCGCTCACGCCCAGCGCGGTCGGGCAGGCCCCCGCCGGCCTCGACTCCACGGGCGATGCGGTCTTCAACCGCGTCTGGACGCTTCTGCGCGGCCCCTGCCTCAATCTTCCCGCAGGTCGCGGTCCGGATGGTCTGCCCATCGGGGTGCAACTCGTCGGCAAGCGATGGGATGACCAAAGCTTCATAGGAACTGCATGCTGGGTCGAAACTGCGCTGCAGCAGGCGTTCGGACGGTAAGCCGTCAGCCAGCCGCTACCTCAACATGGACGACTTGCACGAGCAAGAAACTCGCCCTTCGCGAGGCCGTATGACACCCGCCCAAAATTTGCAGAACTTGACGGACACTACCGGTTCTTCGGCGATCTGGCGATCGACCGCGAGTGCGGCGGCATCGCCGACGCCGCCGCCGAAGGCGTCCGGATCGCCGAGGCGCTCGGTCAGCACTCGACGCTCCTGATGACGGACCACGGGCTGACGCCGGAGGCTTACCGGGCAAAGTGGGGCCTCATTGCGTGCTCCACGGTGATGTTCTCGCGCCGGGCGACGAACTCGCAGCGCGCCAGGTCGAGCACCAGCGTCTTGTTGAGGCCGGGGATGGCGTCGAAGTCGAAGCTCTCCAGGCTCTTGACCGCGGGGAAGCGGGCGTCGCGGATGCGCCGCTCGACGG
>JANOEW010000084.1:0-9720 GCA_031413475.1 Amaricoccus sp. | reverse complement strand
GGCAATCAAATTGCGGCAGGGTTCGGTTATGGCGCGCTGTTTCAAACGGGCTGGGAGTTTTTGCGCTGGGGCGTCATCGTAGGCTTTATCTTTTTTGCGCTCGAACTGATTTATTTTTTCGCGCCCAACGTCAAGCAGCGTTGGCGTTCGACGACGCCCGGTTCCCTGTTCGCACTGATAAGCTGGTTGCTGATTTCTTATGGCTTCAAGCATTACGTCGCGCGTTTCGGACGTTACAACGCGACCTATGGCGCGCTGGGCGGCGTGATGATTTTGATGCTGTGGCTTTATCTGACCGGAGTCGCCATTCTGATTGGCGGCGAACTCAATTCAGTCTTGCGCGCCTTGCGACACGCCCGCAAATCAGCCAATCGGGCGAGCCAACATAAAACCTGACATACGATTTTGCTGAAAGAATTCGGCGTCGCGAGGGTCAGCGCGACGCGCTCGTCGAGGTCCATGCCGCGGAAGAACACCGCCATGGCGAAGGCGGCGGCCTGGCCTTCGGTGAGGGTGCCGGAGGTCAGGCCCTCGACCAAGGCACGGATCGCTTCGGGCGCGAGTCGGCCGCCGTCGCGTTTGGCGACGATGATCTCCTGGGGGAGCATCAGTAGTCCAAGTCGTCCCCGTCGTCGTCGCCCGCGGCCGCCGCGCCGCCCGCCAGCGTGGCGAGAAGCGCGTCGAGCAGGCTCGAGGCGCCGATGCGGAAGTGGCGCGGGCCGGCCCAGCCGGGGCCCATGATCCGATCGGCGAGGCCGAGATAGACGGCGGCGTCCGCGGTTGTGCGCACCCCGCCCGCGGCCTTGAAGCCGACGGTGCGGCTGCGTCGGGCGATGGTGTCGAGCAGGATTTCGGCGGCCTGGGGCGTGGCGTTGACACGAACCTTGCCGGTCGAGGTCTTGAGAAAATCGGCCCCGCCGTCGATGGCGGCCTCGGCGGCGAGCGCGATCAGTGCGGGGTCGTTCAGTTCGCCGGTCTCGAGGATAGCCTTGAGCGGGGCATCGCCGCAAACGTCCTTGATCTCGCGCACCGTCGCCGCGATCGCGGAGGCGTCGCCGGTCACAAGCCGGCGCCACGGGACCACGAGGTCGATCTCGTCGGCGCCGTCGCCGAGCGCGTCGCGGGTCTCGGCCTTGACCGCCTCGATTGGCCCGTCGCCGCCGGGGAAGTTGACCACGGTCGCGACGCGGATCCCGGTGCGCGCGAGCAGATCCTTGGCCTGGCCGGCGAAGCGCGGCCAGACGCAAACCGCCGCGACCGAGCCCTCGGGGGTCTGGGCGCGGCGACAGAGGTCGTCGATCGCGGCGGCGTCGCAGTCGGTCTCGAGGTTGGTGAGGTCGAGGCAGACCAGCGCGCGTCGCGCGACGTTGGCGCGGTCGGAGGCCGCGCTCACGCCTCGGCCCTCGCCATATGGGCGGGGGTGAACGCGCCGGGCAACAGCGCGCCCACCGTGGTGCGCACGCGCTCGCTGGCGAGGTCCGCGAGGATGACCGGCGTGTCGGGCGCGGCGAACTCGGCGAGCTTCTGGCGGCAGCCGCCGCAGGGCGACGTCGGCTCGGGACTGTCGGCGACAACCATCACCTCGGCGATCTCGCGGCGCCCCGAGAGGCACATCGCGGCGATGGCGCCGGCTTCGGCGCAGGTGCCCTCGGGGTAGGCGGCGTTCTCGACGTTGCAGCCGGCGTGCACGCTGCCGTCGGGGCAGCGGATCGCGGCGCCGACCTTGAAGCCGGAGTATGGGGCATGAGCGTGGTCGCGCGCGGCGCGGGCTGTCTCGAATAGGGTCATGGCCGGATCCGTGGCTCGGGGCAGGCGACAGACTATGGTCCTTGCAAGCGGGCCATGGCAAGGCCCGCGGCGCGTCAGCCCACGTGTCAGACCTGGGCGCGGCGCGGCGCGCCCGCCCAGCCCTCGAGCTTGCGATAGAGCGTCGATGGCGAGACCTCGAGCATGCGCGCGGCGCGCGGGATCGAGCCGTCGCAATGCTCGATGGTGGCCTCAATGAATTCGCGTTCGATGTCGGCCAGCGGGGCGCCGATGAGCGCGGCGACGTGACCGCGGGTGGTCGCGGCGGGCACCGAGAAATCGGCGTCGAAGCGTGCGGGCCGGTCGGCCGGATGGCCGACGCCGGGTCCCAGCGCGATTTCAAGCGGCAGCATGTCGGGCAGGACCGTCGGCCCGTCGTGCAACACGACGATGTTGCGGATCACGTTCAGCAGCTGCCGCACGTTGCCCGGCCAGGGTCGCGCCACGAACAGCCTGGCCACGGCGGGGTCGAAGCCGGCGAAGGACTTGCCCTCCTCGGCGGCGAACTGCGCCAGGCTGGACCGGGCGATCTCCATGATGTCGTCGGGCCGGGCGCGCAGCGGCGGCATGTGGATAGGCACGACATGGAGGCGGTAGTAGAGGTCTTCGCGGAATCGGCCGGCGCGCACCTCCTCGGCCGGATCGCGGTTGGTGGCGCAGACGATTCGCACGTCGACCGGGATCGGGCGCGCCGCGCCGACCGGCTGGATGGTCGAGGTCTGCAGAAAGCGCAGCAGCTTGGTCTGCAGGCTGAGATCCATCTCGCAGATCTCGTCGAGGAACAGCGTGCCGCCGTCGGCCACCGCCGCCGCGCCGGGCTTGTCCGAGAGCGCGCCGGTGAAGGCGCCCTTGAGGTGGCCGAAGACCTCGCTCTCCAGCAGGTCGCGCGGGATGGCGGCGCAGTTGAGCGGCACGAAGGGTCTCTTTGCGCGCGTCGACATGGCGTGGATGGCGCGGGCGCAGACCTCCTTGCCGGTGCCGCTCTCGCCGGTGATGAAGACGGTGGCGGTGGACCGGCCGATGGCGCGGACCATGCGGTAGATGTCCTGCATCGGCGCGGACCGGCCGATGAAGCCCTCGAACGCGGCCGCTTCGTCCTGGTCGCTGGCCGCGACGGGCTCGACCGACATGGGCGCGGTCGAGAGCGCGTTTTCCACCGCGTTCAACAGGCGGCTGTCGTCGAAGGGCTTGACGAGGAAGTCGAAGGCGCCGGCCCGCATCGCCTGGACCGCGCGGTTGATCGAGCCGTTCGCGGTGATCACGATGACGCGGGCGTCTGCCGCGCCCTGGCGGAGGTCGTCGAGCAGCTCAAGCCCGTCGCCGTCGGGCAGCTGGAGGTCGAGCAGCACCACACGCGGCCGCGCCGCGGCGCAGGCCGCACGGGCTTCGGCCAGCGTCGCGGCGCAGGTCACCTGGTGGCCGGCGCGGGTCAGCACCGCCTCGTAGACCATGGACAAGGACGAGGTGTCCTCGACCAGCAGCAGGCGATCTGGCATGCGCACGGTGCCGTCAGCCCGCCGGATGGCGGCTGCGCGCGAAGGCGACCGCGGCGTCGATCTCGTCGAGGCAGCGGCGGACGTCGCCGGGCAGGTTGCTTCCGCCCTCGCCGTAGGCGGCGGTGTTCAGCGCGCGGGCGCAGGCCTGCAGCCGGGTCGCGCCGATCGCGCCGGCGACCGAGATCAAAATGTGCGAGGCCGAGCGGATCGGCTTGCGGTCGAGCGGCGACAGGCCGCCTGCGAGATCGGCCCGCGCCTGCAGGAGGTCGGCGACGACCTTTTCGAGCAGTTCCGCCATCATGCCCATGCCGATCGCGGCGCAGAGCGCGTCGTATATGTCCAGATCGGCCACGGGCTCGTCCGTGACGGACGCCGCCGGATCGGCCGCGACCTGCGGCGGCGCGGCGGCGGGGCGGGCGGGTACGGCATGGGCCGCGAGCGCTAGACCGAGCGCCTCCACGCTGGTTATCGGCTTGGAGATTAGACCGTTCGCCCCAGCGGCGGCGATGCGCTCGCGGTGCTCGCGCATGGCGTAGGCGGTGAGCGCGACGATCGGCACGCGGTCGCGGCCGTCGGTGCGGCCGCGGATCGCGCGGATCACGTCGAGACCGCTCATGCGCGGCATCTCGATGTCAACAACGACCATGTCGAACTCCGAAGTCTCGAACCGCTCCAGCGCCTCGACGCCGTCCGACGTCAGCGTCACCTCGGCGTTGAGCGCGCGAAGCATCTGGGTGGCGACCATCTGGTTGGTCGGGTTGTCCTCGGCGAGCAGGATGCGAAGGCCGCCGAGATCCATGGGTTTGCTCGGCGCCGCACCCGCCCCCGAACCCGGCGCGTCAGCCGGCGCGGCAGCGCAGAGACTGGCCGGGAAACTCAGCGACGCCTGCGCGCCGCCCCCGGAGCGGTTCGACAGGGTGAAACTGCCACCCATTTCCGCGCAGAGTTTCCGCACGATGTGCAAACCGAGCCCGTGGCCGTCGATCAGAACCGACGACGCCAGCGCGCCTGTTCGCCACACGGATTCGATCGTCTCCGCTGCCAGACCAGGCCCTTCGTCGGTTACGACGAAAGTCATGCCACCCTCGGCGGTGCGGCGAACTCCGAGCCGCACCTCACCCGCCTTGCCGTAGCGCAGAGCATTGCCGATCAGGTTGCCGAGCGCCCGGGCCAGGGACACGAGATCGGCCTGCAGCAGCATCGGAAGGTCGGGGTCGGCCTCGATCCGGAAGCTTCCGCCGCTCTCCAGCGCTTCGCCGTTCCACCGGCGCGCGAGGTGACGCAGGAACCGCGGAATCTCGACATGCGAATAGGCGACGCGGCGCTCGGGCGCCATTTCCTGCCCGAGCAGGTCATTCACGAGACAGGCCAGCAGCTTGGCGGAAGCGGCAACGCGATCGATCTGATCGAGCGCCTCGGGTGAGAGCCGCGCACGGTCGAGTAGTGCGACGCCGCCCATGACCCCTTGCAGCGCGCCGCGGAGGTCGTGCGCCAGCATGGAGCGGTCGCGCTGGGAAACCCCCGGGGAGGAGCCCGGATGCATGGCAGGGTCGAGCGTCGTCATGTCGTTCCTCGTGCCGCCCGGTCCCGCCGGTGCTGACCCTGGATGATAACCTCAGGTTGAATAGAACCCGCGCCGTTCAGCGTTTGATACACTATGCGCGCAGAATGGCAAAATGCAATTTTGGGGTAGAGTCAATTTGCCAGGCGACCGAGGATCCGCGATCGGAGGCGCGACATGTCCGACGGGCTTTCGACGATATCGTCGAAGGACTCCGGCGATTGCGGGGCGCCGAGCGACACGAAGAGCGCGTCGGAGAACTGATTCCGGAGCCTGGCCATCAGGGGCTCTTCCCCGATGCTGGTGGCATCGACCAGAACCATGTCGACCGGTCCGGATTCGTCGGGTTCGACGAAATCGATCCGCTCCGAGCGCAAGGCGGCCTGATAGATCGCCGAGAGCGCCGTCGAACGAGTTTCGAGCCGGACCCGAATCCGCTCGTAGCGGAGCCTGGGCGCAGGGACCGACACGCGGATCGTCCGGCGGCCCGCATCGCCATCGACGAGTGAGAGCAGGCCTTTGGCCGCGGAGATCAGCCCGCGCGCGATCAGTGGCCGCAGCGCCTCGGTCGAAACCTGGTCGGGCGCGATCTCGTTCAGTCCCATAATCAGGTCGAGCTTCCAGTCGATCGTTGCGTCGTCGACCGCGAAGCCGATTTCGCCGATCAGGTTCTCGCCGTCGTGATGGAACACGACGTTGAGCGATTCGGAATCGCTGCCCTCGAGCACGTAGTCGGTGAGATGCACGAAGATATGACGCAGACGCTCAACGTCGCCATGCACGAATTCCGGCCCGCCGGCACGCAGCGTGACGCGGACGCCGTCCAGCCCTGCCCCGGCGAGGTCGGTGCGAACGCCCGCCGCCAGCGTCGCGACGCGGAACGGCTCGACGCGCAGATGAAAGCGCCCGTCCTGCATCTCGCCGTAGTCGAAGAGCCCCGCCAACATCTGGACCATGGACTTGCCGGATTGCTGCGCCTGTTCGACGAGCCGCTGGTGGCGCGACGCCAGGTCGCTCTGGCCGAGCAACGCCAGCGGCCCCAGGACGCCGTTCAGCGGGTTGCGGAGTTCGTGGCTCATCATCGTCAGGAAGCGCGATTTCGCCCGGCTCGAAAGCTCGGCCTCGTCGGCGACACGCCGGTTGAGTTCCGCGACCTGCCGCTGCCGGCGGTTCTCGTGGAGGATCAACGCGAGGGCCAGCACGCTCAGGAGCACGGCGGCGAGGCTGATCGCCATCGTGGTCTGCGAATTGTTCTGAATTCGGTCACGCACCTCCGCAGAGGCGGCGGTGTCGCCGCGAACCACCCGCAGCGTGTAGAGCCTGAGGTCGTGCTGGAACGTTTCGAGCTCGCGCAATACCAGGCGGATCTGCGCCGCGTCGCCGGGTTCGAACGCTGCGATGACCGGGTCGAGTTCTTCGAGATATTGCTGGAACGCGGGGATCGAGCCATGGCCCTGATCGTAGCGCCGGATCAGTTCGCCGACCCGGCCCGAGCCCATCATGAAGACGCGGCTCCACAGAATGTCGAAGCGTTCGCGCACCTGCTCCAGGGCTTCGGGCGACTTTTCCAACTGTAGGTTTGCGACGCTCAGCTGAAAGCGGAGCAACTCCACCTCCATCTGCGTCGCGGTCCACAGGATGTTGTCCTGGCTGATGACGCGCAGGTTCTCGACATCGCGGCGGATCGACAGGTAACCTACGACGGCAAAGGCCGCCATGGTGAGCAAGATCCCGAGGCCGAGATAGCGCTGGACCGTGCGCGTGAGGTTCACAGCGATTCGATCCTGACCACTTGCCAGATCAATCGATGGATGAAGAGCGGATCACGCAGCTCCTGGTGGTCCGAGATCGGATACATGAGCCAGATCGGGCCTTTGTCGCGGCGCGACAACCTGACGCCGTCGGCCTCCAGCGCGAGGATGACGTCGAACCGGCGAAAGTCGCTGGTCGGTATCTCGACGTAGTAATCGTTCGCCGCGGTGAACCTCAGCGTCTCGGTCTGTCCGAGGGCGAGGTGCTCGATCACGTCGCGCACGAGCGGGCCGCGGTAGACAACTTCGCCGTCGCTGAATTCGTTCTCGGTGACGATCGTCACCTGCGGGAGCGCCGCGAGTTCGTCCAGGGTGAAGTCGAGGGATTCGACGCCGTCCGAACCCCGGCTGAGCGTCAGCACCGTCTCAGCCAAAGCGTGGGCCGGCCGGGATGCCGCGACCAGAGCGAAGAATCCGGCTGCAATCGCGAATGTCACGACAATCAAGGCATGCGCCGAAGGCCCGGCGGGGCCCCAATGTTTCATCGCACGCCGCCCTTTCAGCCAGTTTGATCGCATCGCGACAAGCCCCGTTCAACCAGCAATTACCATGCCAAACCTAAAATCAAGCGAAATCGCTACAGGTCCCCGCGGCGGCCGCGTCTCGTCGGTGCGGCGGCGGGGCGGTCAGGTCCGGGGCGGTCAGGTCCGGGGCGGATGGCCGAGGCTGGACAGGCTGTCGCCGATCTCCGTCAGGATGACGGGATCGTCGATCGTGGCGGGGGCGGTCCACGGTTGGCCGTCGGCGATCTTGACCATGACGCCGCGGAGGATCTTGCCTGACCGGGTCTTGGGCAGCCGGTCGACGACAACCGCCGTCTTGAACGCCGCCACGGCGCCGATCCGGTCGCGCACGAGCGCCACGCATTCGCGCACGATCACGTCGTGATCGCGGTCGCAGCCCCGGTTCAGGCACAGGAAGCCCAGAGGAAGCTGACCCTTGAGGTCGTCGGCCACGCCGATCACCGCACATTCGGCGACGTCCGGGTGGCTGGCCAGCACCTCCTCCATCGCGCCGGTCGAGAGGCGGTGCCCCGCCACGTTGATGACGTCGTCGGTGCGGGCCATCACGTGGAGATACCCGTCGTCGTCGATCAGCCCGGCGTCGCCGGTCTCGTAATAGCCGGGAAACGTGGTCAGGTAGCTCTTCACGTATCGCGCTTCGGCGTTCCAGAGCGTCGAGAGCGTGCCGGGCGGCAGCGGCAGGCGGATCGCGACCGCGCCGAGCACGCCGGCGGGCAGCGGCCGCCCGTCTTCGCCGAGGATCTGCACGTCGTATCCCGGCATGGGAAGCGTCGGTGAGCCGAGCTTGACCGGCAGAAGCTCGATGCCGACCGGGTTCGCCACGATCGGCCAGCCGGTTTCGGTCTGCCACCAGTGGTCGATCACCGGCACCCCGAGCTGCGCCTGCGCCCACTGGATCGTGTCCGGATCGGCGCGCTCGCCGGCGAGGAACAGGAACTTCAGACTGGGCATGTCGTGTTTGCGCACGAACGCGCCGGACGGGTCTTCGCGCTTGATCGCGCGAAAGGCCGTCGGCGCGGTGAAGAACGACGTCACGTGGTGCTCGGCGATCACCCGCCAGAACGTGCCGGCGTCCGGCGTGCCCACGGGCTTGCCTTCGAACACCACGGTCGTCGCGCCCGCGATCAGCGGCCCGTAGCAGATATAGGAATGTCCGACCACCCAGCCGACGTCCGAGGCGGTCCAGAACACCTCGCCCGGCGCGATGGCATAGACGTTCTTCATGCTCCAGGCCAGCGCGACCATGTAGCCGGCCGATGTCCGTACCACGCCCTTCGGCTGACCGGTCGTGCCGGAGGTGTAGAGAATGTAGAGCGGGTCCATTCCGCCCACCGGCGTGCACGGCGCGGGCGCGACGCCCTCCTGGGCGATGTGCCAGTCGAGGTCGCGGCCGGGCGTCAGCGCCGCCTCCGCCTGCGGCCGCTGCAACACGATGCAGGTCGCCGGCTTGTGCCGGGCCATGTCGATCGCCACGTCGATCAGCGGCTTGTAGGCCACCACGCGCCCGGGCTCGATCCCGCAGGACGCGGCGAGGATCGCCTTGGGCGTCGCGTCGTCGATGCGGACGGCGAGCTCCGGCGCGGCGAAGCCGCCGAAGACGACCGAATGGATCGCCCCGAGCCGGGCGCAGGCGAGCATCGCCACCAGCGCCTCGGGGATCATCGGCATGTAGACGATGACCCGGTCGCCCTTGCCCACCCCGCGCGCCGCCATCGCCCCGGCGAGCCGCGCAACCTGATCGAGCAGCTCGGCGTAGGTCGTGGTCCCCTTCGCGCCGGTGATCGGCGAATCGTAGATGATCGCGATCCGGTCGCCGTGGCCGGCGTGCACGTGGCGGTCGACGGCGTTCCAGCAGACGTTGCCGACGGCGTCGGGGTACCAGCCGTAGAGGGGGGCGCGGGAGGCGTCGAGCGCCCGGGTCGGCGGGCGGTCCCAGTCGACGGCCCGCGCGGCCTCCATCCAGAACCCCTCCGGGTCGGCGCGCCAGCCCTCGTAGACCTCGCGGTAGCCCATCCTCCGCCCCTCCCCCGGACGCCCCTGCCCCGCCATCGTGTGCGCGCGCGCACATTGGGTCAAGTTGTTGTTATGTTGAATAAATGAGATCACCCTGCGCGCGACGCAGCCGGTCTGCAGTCATCGCGCAAGCCTAATGCGGAAGCTGGGGGCCGTCCAGACGCGCTATGGCGGTCACTGGCCACGCCGCAGCATATTCAAACTGAAACCGCATGGAAGTGGCCGTCGCAGAATTGAGCAAAATTGACCATCCGCAGCAGGCTTGCAACATTCTCAAGCGCCTAGCAGTACTTTTCACGCGGTAGCCTACTTGCGTGTAGGCTCATCCGGCTATTCCTCCTCAACGAAAGTAGCTTCTTCCTCCTCGGAGTTGATCGGGCCTTGGCAGAGCGCGAAAAAAGTGCCGGCGCCATCCGGGTCCGTGAGCGCGATCCAACTGGCTTCGATGATGTTCTCGCTCACGCCGATTGTGCCCCACGTGTCTACGCCGTCGGTGCTCTCGATCACGA
>JANOEW010000083.1:0-2886 GCA_031413475.1 Amaricoccus sp. | reverse complement strand
CGGCTCGACCACCTCGATCCTGCTGAACACGCCGGGTGAGAGCGCCTCGATCGTCACTGCGCTCGAAGGCAACAAGATGGCGCGCAAGGGCCGCGGCGGGCCGGCGCTGGCCACCGCCGCGATCGGCTCGTTCGTGGCGGGCCTGCTGGCGACGCTGGGGCTCGCGCTGGTGGCGCCCTGGGTGGTGAAGTTCGCGCTGTCGCTGGGGCCGGCGGATTACTTCGCGCTGATGGTGCTCGCCTTCGTCACGGTGTCTGCGGCGTTCGGCGACTCCGCGCTGCGCGGCCTGACCTCGCTGTTCCTCGGGCTCGCGCTCGGGATCGTCGGCATCGACCTGCAGACCGGACAGGCGCGCATGACCTTCGGCGTGCCGGACCTGTTCGACGGGGTCGAGGTGACCACGCTCGCGGTCGCGCTGTTCGCGGTGGGCGAGACCATGAAGATCGCCTCGTCGCCGACGATGATGGCCGAACGGGTCGAGGCGGTGAAGGGCTCGGTCTGGATGAGCCGCGCCGACTGGGCGCGGTCGTGGAAACCGTGGCTGCGCGGCACCGCGATCGGCTTTCCGATCGGGGCGATGCCGGCCGGCGGCGCCGACGTCGCGAGCTTTCTCAGCTACAGCGCCGAGAAGACCTTCGCCAAGCACCCCGAGGAGTTCGGCCACGGCGCGATCGAGGGTGTCGCCGGTCCCGAAGCCGCGAACAACGCCTCGGCCGCGGGCACGCTGGTGCCGCTGCTGACGCTCGGCCTTCCGACCACGGCGACCGCGGCGATCATGCTGGCGGGGTTCCAGCAGTTCGGGTTGCAGCCCGGGCCGCTGCTGTTCGTGAACAACGCCGAGCTGGTCTGGAGCCTGATCGCCAGCCTGCTGATCGCGAACTTCATGCTGCTGGTGCTGAACCTGCCGCTGATCGGGCTCTGGGTGCGGCTGCTGACGATCCCCCGGCCGTGGCTCTACGCCGGCATCCTGAGCTTTGCGACGCTCGGCACGATCGGGGCGAACCCGAGCGTGTTCGAGCTCGGGCTGCTGCTCGTGTTCGGCCTGCTCGGCTACGGGTTGCGGCGGTTTCACTATCCGATCGCCCCGGTGGTGGTGGGACTGATCCTCGGGCCGCTGGCCGAACAGCAGCTGCGCCGGGCGCTGGCGATCAGCCAGGGCGACGCGACGGTGCTGATCTCGACGCCCGTGGCGCTCGTGCTCTACGGGCTCGTGGTCGTGGCGCTGTTGCTGCCGCTGATCCTGCGCCTGCGCGGTCGGGGCAAGGTGCTGTCGCAGCTCGCCTCCGACGAGGATTGATATCGGAGGCGGCCGCCAGGCCGGCGTCGCGCCGCGGTCAGGCCTTGCGGATCGCCTCGAAGGCGCGCGGGTCGATGCCGAGGGTCATCAGGTCGATATCGTTCGGCCGTCGACCGCTCTCGAGGGCGGCCGCAGCGGACCGGGCGCTGACGAGGCCGCTCGCGACCGCTGCGAAGCGGGCGAAGAGCCTGCGAAGGGTGGTCATGGTCGATCTCCGTGCATCCGGCCTGTGCCGGTCACGGAATGAGGTGGCGCCGGCGCGCCCCGTTGGTCAGGCCTGCCGGCGCAAGCCCGCCATGCACAAGGCTCATACGAACTTCAGGAATCGGACCGAAAGAGGCGAGGCCCCGGTGGGGCCTCGTCCGGTCCGTCGCCTGGAGCCGATGGCGGAAGGCGAGAGGGGTTCGGCCTGGACCGAGGCTCGCAATCGGGCCGCGCCTGCCCGGCTGGCGCGGAAACGCGCCTGCCCCGGGCGGGCAGGCGCGGCCTGATTTGTCGACGGACAAATCAGGCGGGATCGCGGCGGCGGGTCGCCTTATCCGGAACGAACCCGAACTGATCCTCCGGAGTCCGTATCAGGGCCGGAGGTCGGGCGGGGTCGCCTCCGCGGCCAGCTCCGCCACGATGTCGGCGAGCGGCGCGACGCGGCTGTCGCTCTCGCCGAGCCGGCGCAGCGAGACCGTGCGGTCGGCCACCTCGCGGCCGCCGACGGCGAGGATCACCGGGACCTTGGCGATCGAATGCTCGCGGACCTTGTAGTTGATCTTCTCGTTGCGCAGATCCGCCTCGACGCGCAGGCCGGCGGCGCGCAGCGCGGCCACGGCCTCCTCGGCGTAGGCGTTGGCGTCGGAGACGATCGGCGCGACGACCACCTGGCGTGGCGCGAGCCACAGCGGGAACCGGCCGGCGTAGTGCTCGATCAGGACGCCGAGGAAGCGCTCGAAGCTGCCGAGGATCGCGCGGTGCAGCATCACCGGCGTGTGCCGGGTGCCGTCCTCGCCGACGTATTCGGCGCCGAGGCGCCGGGGCGTGTTGAAGTCGACCTGGAAGGTGCCGCACTGCCATTCGCGGCCGATGGCGTCGGTCAGCTTGAAGTCGAGCTTCGGCCCGTAGAAGGCGCCCTCGCCGGGGTCGACCACGAAGTCGGTGCGCACCCGCAGGATCGCGTTCTCCAGCGCGCTCTCGGCCTGGTCCCAGACCGCGTCCGAGCCGATGCGCACCTCCGGCCGGGTCGAGAGCTTGATGTCGAATCGCGCGAACCCGAGCCGGTCGTAGACGGCGGACAACAGGTCGATGAAGCCGGCGCACTCCGCCTCGATCTGGTCCTCGGTGCAGAAGATGTGGGCGTCGTCCTGGGTGAAGCCGCGCACCCGCATCAGCCCGTGCATCGAGCCGGACGATTCGTAGCGGTGGCAGGCGCCGAACTCGGCGAGGCGCAGCGGCAGGTCGCGGTACGACTTCAGGCCCTGGTTGTAGACCTGGACGTGGCAGGGGCAGTTCATCGGCTTCAGCGCGTTGATCCGCTTTTCGCGGCCGTGCTCCTCCTCGACCTCCACGATGAACATGTTGGCGTGATAGGCCTCCCAATG
>JANOEW010000082.1:0-1673 GCA_031413475.1 Amaricoccus sp. | reverse complement strand
AGAATCACAAAACCCTGATATCGATCAACTTCTTTTCGGGCAGGCTCTTAGCAACCCAAACCTTCCAGTCAGGAGCACTGCCCGTGAAGCAGTCCCCGTCCCGCGCAGCGGCTTCGTTCAATCCCCCCCGTGAGTCAGCCTCAGCGCCTGTTGGTATGACCCGGTTAGCGGCCGGCGAGGCCGGCGAGGATCTCGAGGTTTCGGCCGTTCTCGGGAGGCGTCGCCACCGGGAACAGGGCGTACTTCTGCTTGAGGAACGCCTTCTCGCCCATGAAGATGCCGCGTTTCGCGAAGGCCTGCACGTAGGCCGACAGCTCGCAGGGCAGCTCGACCAGAATGTAGGGCGCCTCGGAGGGCACGTAGTCGAGGCCGATGCGTTCGAGCTCCACCTCGATGCGCCGGCGCTCGGCGGCGGTGGTCGTTCGCACCAGCGCTTGGTGCGCGTCGTCGGCGAGGGCGGCGACCGCAGCGACCTCGGAGAGATGTGAAAGGTTGAAGATTCGCTCCGCCCGGTCGAAGAGGCCGACGTGCTCGGGCCGACCGTAGGCATAGCCGATCCTGAGTCCGGCGAGGCCGAAGAACTTCGAGAAGGTCCTGAGGCCGATGATCGGGCGCTTCGAGGTCTCGATGTAGTTGCGCGCCTCTACGGTCTCGGGATCGGCGCTGTACTCGACGTAGGCCTCGTCGAGCAGGATCGGAACGTCCGCGGGAGTCGCGGCAAGGAAGGCCTCGAACTCGGCCCGCCGGATCACCGTCCCCTCCGGGTTGCTCGGCGAGATCAGGTAGATGAGGCGCGTGCGCCGGGTGACCGCCGCCGCCACCGCCGGTAGGTCGTGGGTCAGCCGGTTCGAGCCGGCGGCGCGCGCCATCGCCACCCGCTCGAGCGCCAGGCCGCGCCGGTCGCAGAGCATAGCGAAGCCGAACCAGCCCGGGCGGTGAGCGATCACCTCGTCGCCGTTCGTCGTCAGGGTCTCGAGGATGCGGTCTAGCACCTCCCAAGAACCGTTGCCGATCGCGAACCAGTCCTCGCCGAGCCCGTGGCGCTCGGCAAGAGCGCGGCGGAGGGGGCGGTGCCCGTCGTCGGGGTAGACTGCCAAAGGGCGTCGGCCGAGTTCCGCCGCCACGGCGGCGATCGCCTTCGGCGACGGTCCGAACGGGTTCTCCGCCCGGTCGTAGACGCGGAAGGCCGGATCGCCGCGCTCGACAGGGCGGCCGTCGAAGGCATAGGTCGGGTAGGCGTAAGGGCGTGCGGCGGCGAGCGGGGACTGCGCGCCGAGTTCGGAAGCCGCATCGGCCGCGAGCCGCCATGCGGCTAGCGACCGCCCGTGCACCTGCCGCGCCGGCGCTGCGGCGACCGCGAGGAAGGCCGAGACGAGGGTTTCGGCCTCGGGCAGAAGGCTCGCCTTCAGCCCGCCGAGGGCGGACTCAGTCATGTCGGTCCGCACCCCGCCGAGCCGCAGAGTGGTGACGCAGACCCCGGCGTCGCCGGCGTCGGCCGCGAGTTGGCGCGACAGGCCCTCGAGTGCGCACTTCGACGCGCCGTAGGGGGCGAGCCCGGCGGTCGGGCGCTCCACCGCCCCGGTGGAGACGTTGATGATGCGACCGCCGCCGGCGGCGCGCATCCGGCGGATCGCCTCGGCGGCGGCGTTGAAGGCGCCGATCACGTTGACCCG
>JANOEW010000081.1:0-1725 GCA_031413475.1 Amaricoccus sp. | reverse complement strand
TTCCGCATCCTGCTGGCAACCCAGGAGGAGATCGGCGTCGCGGCCCAGAATCTGGCGGCGGCGGCGGATCACCTGCGTGTTGCCGGCGAGCGGTATTCGGCTCGCGCCGCGGCGCGGTTCGACGTGCTGCGCGCCGAGGTGCAGGCCGAGGAGGCGCGCCAGGAGCTGATTCGCGCCGACGGCAATCTCCAGGCGGCTCGCGCACAGTTGCTGCAGGCGCTTGGTCTCGCCAGCGGGGAGTATCGGGCGTTGGCGCCGCCGCCCGACGCCGTCGCTGTCCGGCCCGGGGTCGACGAACTCATTGCCGCGGCCGCTCGTCAGCGGCCGGACCTGCAGGGCCTCGCGCGTCAGGTCGCGGCCGCCGAAGCCGGCGTGGCGGCTGCCCGGGCCGAGCGCTACCCGACGCTGGCCCTGGCGGCGGACTACCAGTACGTCACCCCCGAGTCGACGACGGTATTCTCGCGCTGGTCGGTTGGTGCGCTCGTGAGTTTGCCGATTCTCGACGGCGGCCGCGCCGGCGCGCGGCGGGGCGAGGCCGAGGCCGTGCTGGTCCAGGCGCGCGCCGCGCTCGAAACAGGCCGGCGCCAGGTCGAAGCAGAGATACGGCAAGTCGTGGCGCGCATCGCGTCCGCGTCCGCGCTGGTGCGGGTTGCGCTGCGGCAGGTCGAACAGGCCGAGGAGCTCTCGCGGCTCGCCGACGTGCGTTTCGCCGGCGGGGTCGGCACCGCGACCGAGGTTGCCGACGCCAAGACGAGTCTCGCCCGCGCGCGCTACGGGCTGGTGCGCGCCCAGGCCGATCGCGGGATCGCCGACGCCGAACTGGCGCTCGCGGTCGGATCGGCGTCAACCGAAGAGTCTGCGGAGCAAACGCAGCCGGAGTCACGCGAGGGAGCGCAGAAATGAGTAAATTGAATCCGAAAGTCCTGGTACCCGTTCTGCTGGTGCTCGCCGTCGGCGCCGCGGGGATCTGGTATGAAGCGGGCCGGCGCAGTCACCAGGTTTCGGGGACGATCGCCGGCAACGGGACGATCGAGGCCACCGAGGTCGAGGTCGGGTCCAGGATCTCCGGTCGGCTGCTCACGGTCGTGCCGCGCGAAGGCGAGTCGGTGCGCCGGGGGCAGGAGCTGGCAACCCTGGAGAGCGCCGAACTCGACGCGCAGGTCGCCCAGGCGCGCGGCAATCTTGCGGCGGCAGAGGCGCTCTTCGCCGAAGTGGGCGCCGGGACGCGCGCCGAGGAGATCCGCCGACTCGAGGCTCAGGTGCAATCGGCGCGAGATCTGCAGGCGCAGGCGCAGGCGCGCCTCGATCTGCTTCGCGCCGGCACCCGCCCCGAGCTGGTCGCCCAAATGCGGGCAGCGGTGCGTCAGGCTCAGGTTGCGTTCGATGACGCCCAGCGCGATTTCGAGCGCACCGGTCGGCTTGCGGGCGCGGGCGCGGTCGCCGGCCGCGACCTCGACGTGGCGACCGCGCGTCGCGACGGCGTTGCCGCGGCCCTTGACGCCGCTCGCCAACGGCTTGCCGAGGCGGAGTCCGGCGCACGCCCCGAGGAGCTTCGTGGCGCCGGGGCTACCCTCGCCCAGGCGGTTTCGCAGTTACAGAGCGCCCAGGCTTCCCTCGACCTCGCTGTTGCCGGTCCCCGCCCCGAGACGCTCCGGGCCGCGGCGGCGCGCGTCGAGGCCGCCCGGGGGACCGTGGGTCGATCCGCGCAGCAACCAGACCACGATC
>JANOEW010000080.1:0-2855 GCA_031413475.1 Amaricoccus sp. | reverse complement strand
GCTGGGCGTCGGGCCCGGCGCGCGCACGCTGGCGTTCCTGCCGTATTTCCACATCTACGGCATGGTCGTGATGCTCAACTTCTACCTCGCGCGCGGCGGGCTGCAGGTCACCATGCCGCGTTTCGAGCTCGAGACCGCGCTGCGGCTGATCGAGACCCATCGCATCACCCATCTCTACGTCGCCCCGCCGGTGGTGCTGGCGCTCGCCAAGCATCCGATGGTCGAGCGCTTCGACCTCTCGTCGCTCGAGTTCGTGCTGTCGGCCGCGGCCCCGCTCGGGGCCGAGATGTCGTCGGCCTGCGCCGCCCGGATCGGCTGCCCGCTGATCCAGGGCTACGGCATGACCGAGCTGAGCCCGGTCAGCCATTGGAGCACACGCGCCATGAACCGGCCGGGCGCGTCGGGCCTGCTCGTGCCGAACTCCGAATGCCGGGTCGTCGACCCCGACACCGGCGCGGACCGTCCGCCAGGCGCCGAAGGCGAGCTCTGGGTGCGCGGGCCGCAGGTGATGGCGGGCTACCTGAACCGGCCCGACGCGACCGCCGCCACGGTGACGCCGGACGGCTGGCTCCGCACCGGCGACCTCGTCTACGTCGACGCCGACGGCTTTCTCTTCCTCGTCGACCGGGTCAAGGAGCTGATCAAGGTCAAGGGCTTCCAGGTCGCCCCGGCGGAACTAGAAGCGCTGTTGCTAACCCATCCGTCGGTCGCCGACGTGGCGGTGGTCGGCGTGCCCGACGACGAGGCCGGCGAAGTCCCCAAGGCCTTCGTCGCACCCGTGGCAGGGGCGACGCCCGACTTGGCGGACCTGCAGGCCCACCTCACTGGCCACGTCGCGAGTTACAAGCAGATCCGCCAACTGGCGCTGGTCGAGGCGATCCCGAAATCGCCCTCCGGCAAGATCCTGCGCCGGATGCTGCGCTCTGCCGCGTGACACGGTGCGCCAGGCGTTAGCGATTCAGTAATCCTGAGATATCAATCGCTTATCGAATATTCACGCTGAATGCCACGCCTCAGACCGCCCGCAGCAGCAGGATCATCACCAGCGAATACAGCATGATCCCGCCGCCGATCAGGATCAGGTTGTAGTTTTTGGCCACGCTCGCCCGCATCATCAGCCGCCCCTGATAGATCAGGTCGGGCCACGTGTAGCTCACGAAATCGCCCTGGGTCATCACCGCCACGATCCGCCCCTCTGCGTCGACCACCGGCAGCCGCCGGAACCGCTCGTTCGACATGATCCGCAGCCAGTCGAGCAGATCGTCCTCCTCGCGCGCCACCCGCGGGTTCGAGGTCATGATCTCGGCCAGCCGGGTGGTCTCGGGATCGCGACCCTGGTTGACCAGGCGTTTCATGATGTCGCGTTCGGTCACCACCCCCTCGACCCGCCGCTCGGCGTCCACGACGATCACCGAACCGAAGTTCAGCTCCGACATCGCCGCCACCGCCTCCCGGACCGTGGCGTCGCGAGCAAAGGTCAGCGGCTTCGGTTTCGTGGCGAACTCGGGCCGGTCGCGCAGGAGCATCGCCGGGCTGGTCGTTGGCATCCTCGTCCCCTGAAACCCGCCGGACGCGACCGACTGCGTCATTTCGTTGCAGCTAGCTTCGGACCCCGGCTTGGCAAGACCGCAGTCACGGGCCGGGCTCAGCGCGGCAGCCGCAACACCGCGCGCAGCCCGCCGAGCGCGGCGCTGCGGCCGAGCTCGAGGCTGCCGCCGTGCCCCCTCGCCACGTCGAGCGCGATCGAAAGCCCGAGCCCCACCCCGCCGCCGAGATCCTGGTTGCGCGCCGCGTCCAGCCGCGCGAACGGCGCCAGCGCCCGGGCGCGGTCTTCGGGCGCGATGCCGGGTCCATCGTCCTCGACGACGAAGTCGAGTGTCTTGGGCAGCAGCCGCACTTGCAGCGCGACGCGCCGGCCATAGCGGGCGGCGTTGCCCACCAGGTTCTCGACGGCGCGCCGCACCGCAACCGGCCGCATCTGCACCAGCCGGTTCTGCGGCGTCTCGTCGACCCGCGTCAGCGTCACCCGCGCGCCGCCCCGCTCGGCATCGTCGACCAGCCGCTCAGCCAGCGCGAAAGGATCGACCGACTCGCTCTCCTCAAGGCTGTCGCCACGGGCGAAGGCGAGGAACTCGGCCAGCATCCGCTCCATATGCGCGATGTCGTCCTGCAGCCCCTGCGACTCCGCGTCCTCGTCCATCAGCGCCAGCGTCAGCTTCATCCGGGTCAGCGGTGTGCGCAGATCGTGACTGACCCCCGACAGCATTGCGGTGCGCTGCTCGATCTGGCGCTCCAGGCGCGCGCGCATACTGAGGAAGGCACCGGCGGCGCGGCGCACCTCCTCGGCGCCCGCCGGACGGAACGGCATCGAGCGGCCTTTTCCGAAGGCTTCGGCGGCCTCGGCGAGCTGGCGGATCGGTCGCACCTGGTTGCGCAGGAACAGCACCGCGAGCGTGCTCAGCACCACCGAGGCGGTCACCATCAACACCAGCAGCTGGTGCGGGTTCGACACGCTCAGCCGGTTGCGCGGAACCACCGCGACCAGCGCGCCTTTCGCGGTCGGGGCCGAGATCCGAACCGCCCGCGAATTGGCGACGAGATCGACCGTGAGCGGCCCCGGCAGTTCGTCGGCGAGCGAGGTGACCAGCGCCCGGCCGGTCAGGTCCAGCGGCGCACGCCTGACCTCCGCGGCGACGGCGGCGTCCGGCTCGATCTGGAGCGAGAGGCGCAGCGGCCGCGCGATCCGCTGCCGCGCAGGGGCGGCGGCTTCGCCGTCGGGCGCCGCCTCGACCGCGGCGATGGCGTGGCGCAGCTCGAGCGCCACGCCACGGGTCAACTGTTCGGTCACCCGCAGG
>JANOEW010000079.1:0-2549 GCA_031413475.1 Amaricoccus sp. | reverse complement strand
ATCCCCTTTCCGGAGTCAGGCGGAGAGGCCGCTGGTATTAGTCCCACGCGCACGGCGCTTGCCCCTGTCGGGCGCGGAAGCTTAGTCTGATCGGAATGGAGCCCACCCCGGAACGCGCGCGTGCTCTGTCGACCCGCTGGTCGTCGCCGGCGGACGCCGAGGCGCTGGCGGCGCTGCACGCCAGCGCCTGGCGCTATGCCTACGCCGGTGTCATCCCCGAACCGGGCCTCTCGCGCATGATCGCCCGCCGCGGGCTGGGCTGGTGGCGCCGGCTGCACGCCGCGCGGGGTCGGGCGCTGCTCGCGGTCTTCGGCCCCGAGATCGTCGGCTACGCGCTGGTCGGCCCGTGCCGCGGCGGGCCGGGCGCCGAGATCCAGGAGATCTACGTCCGCCCGGACTGTCAGGGCCTCGGTTTCGGCAGCCGGCTGTTCGAGGCCGCCCGGGCCGAGTTCCGCGCCCGCGGCATGGCCCCGCTGACGGTCTGGTGCCTCGCCGGCAACCGCATCGGCCTCGGGTTCTATCGTGCGCTCGGCGGCCGCGAGATCGCCCGCAGCAGCGAACCGGTCGCCGGCGCCCGCCTCGACAAGCTGCGCTTCGCCTGGCCCTGAACGCCCGTCCGCCGGTCTGGCGGTGACGGCCGCCGCCGTCAGCGGGCCTTGCCGATGTCGCGGCGAAAGAACCCGCCCGGCCAGTCCACCGCCTCGGCGACGGCGTAGGCGAGGCCGCGCGCCTCGGCGAGACTGGCCCCGCGGGCGGCGACGTTCAGCACCCGACCGCCGGTCGAGACCAGTTCGCCGCCCTCGATCCGGGTGCCGGCGTGAAAGATCCGCGCCCGGGGATCCTCGACCGCCGGCAGCCCGATCGCCTCGCCGCGCGCGTGTGCGCCCGGATAGCCCCGCGCTGCCAGAACCAGGACGAGCGCGTGGTCCTCCGCCCAGTTCACCCGCGCCGTGCTCAGGCGGCCCTCGGCGCAGGCGAGGCAGGCGTCGAGCAGCTGCGCCCCGAGCCGCAGCGCCAGCGCCTGCGCCTCGGGGTCGCCGAAGCGCACGTTGTATTCGACCAGCCGCGGCGCGCCGGCCTCGATCATCAGCCCGGCGTAGAGCAGCCCCTGGAACGGCGTGCCGCGGCGGACCATTTCGGCCAGCGTCGGCCGCACGATCTCGGCGAGCGCACGTTCGATCACTTCCGCCGTCAGCGCCGGCGCGGGGGAATAGGCGCCCATGCCGCCGGTGTTGGGTCCGGTGTCGCCGTCGAACGCGCGCTTGTGGTCCTGCGCCGTGCCGATGACCAGCAGGTCTGCGCCGTCCGCCAGCACGAACAGGCTCGCCTCCTCGCCGGGCAGCACCGCCTCGATCACCACCCGCGCGCCCGGCCCCTCGGCGAAGATCGCGTCTAGCGCCGCCTGTGCCTCGGCCTCGGTCGCGGCCACCGTCACGCCCTTGCCGGCGGCGAGCCCGTCGGCCTTGACCACGATCGGCGCGCCCGTCGCCGCCACGTAGGCCCGCGCCGCGGCCGGATCGGTGAAGGTCTGGGCCCGCGCGGTCGGCGCGCCGCAGGCCGCGCAGATCTCCTTGGCGAAGGCCTTGGACGCCTCGAGCCGCGCCGCCGCGCGCGAGGGCCCCAGCACCGCCACCCCGCCCGCGCGCAGGTCGTCCGCCACGCCCTCGGCCAGCGGGGCTTCGGGGCCGATCACTACGAAATCGATTGCGTTTGTGCGGGCGAACGCCAGCACCTTCGCGCCGTCGAGGATATCGAGCGCCACGCAGTCCGCCACCTCGGCGATGCCGGCGTTTCCCGGCGCGCACCAGAGGCGGTCGCACTTGGGGTTGGCGGCGAACGCCCAGGCCAGCGCGTGTTCGCGCCCGCCGCCCCCGAGGATCAGGATGTTCACCGGGCCGTCTCCCGCGCTTGGCCGTGCCGCGCGCGGGTTCTATGGTGGTCGGCGCAGCCGCGCAAGCGAGGCCCGATGGAATTGTTCGAGGACACGAAACCCGGGGCCAACGCCCCCGAGTTCACCGTCTCGGAGATCGCCGGCGCGGTGAAACGCGTGATTGAGGGCGAGTTCGGCCGCATCCGCGTGCGCGGCGAGATCGGACGGGTCTCGCGCCCCGCCTCGGGGCATGTGTATCTCGATCTCAAGGACGACCGCGCCGTGCTCGCCGCGGTGATCTGGAAGGCCTCGATGCGCGGCCTCGCCGCGCGGCCGGAGGAAGGGCTCGAGGTCGTCGCCACCGGCCGGCTCACCACCTTCCCCGGCACGTCGAAATACCAGATGATCATCGAGGAGATGGCCCCCGCTGGCGTCGGCGCGCTGATGGCGATGCTGGAGAAGCGCCGCGCCGCGCTCGCCGCCGAGGGGCTGTTCGACTCGGCGCGCAAGCGCCCGCTGCCGTTCCTGCCCGAAGTCGTCGGCGTGATCACCTCGCCCTCGGGCGCGGTGATCCGCGACATCCTCCACCGGCTGCGCGAGCGCTTTCCCCGCCGCGTGCTGGTCTGGCCGGTGACCGTGCAGGGCGAGCGCTGCGCCGCCGAGGTCGCCGCCGCCATCC
>JANOEW010000078.1:0-2721 GCA_031413475.1 Amaricoccus sp. | reverse complement strand
AACACGGTGTCAATCGGCAGGGCGTTGCGGGCTTCGATGGCGCGGAGCAGGGCGACTTCGAGCAAGATCTTCTTCGACGTCGCGTCGCGCAGGCGCATTTCGGCATCGGCCAGCACTTCCATGATGCGCGTCAACGCATCGGCGGAGGCGAGGGCGGATTGCTGTTTCAATAGCTCTGCTTCCGTCTCGGAAACTTCCAGCATCGCGAGGTCGCCCTGGGAGACGACGTAGATGAGCAGGTTGCGGAAATGGTTGAGCAGATCGGAGAGCAGGCGGCCCAGGTCTTTGCCGCCCTTGCTGAGGTCGTTCAATTGCCGCAGCGCGGTGTCCGCTTCACCCGCGATGACGGCGCGGGCGAGTTCCAGGAGTTGTGCCTGGGCGGCGAGGCCGAACATGGAAAGCACATCCGGCTCGGTGATCTCGTTGCCGCAAAAACTGATGAGCTGGTCGAGCGTGGATTCGGCATCGCGCATGCAGCCTTCGGCGCCGCGGGCGATGGCGTGCAGGGCGGCGTCATCAATCGTGACGCCCTCCTGCTTGGCGATGAACTTGAGATGTTTGACGATCAGCGGAATCGGGATGCGCCGCAGGTCGAAGCGCTGGCAACGGCTGAGGATCGTGGGCAGAACTTTCTCCGGATCGGTCGTGGCGAAGAAGAACTTCACGTGCTCCGGCGGCTCTTCGAGCGTCTTGAGCAGCGCATTGAACGCCGCCGTGGTGAGCATGTGAACTTCGTCAATGATGTAGATCTTGAACTTCGAGGAAGCAGGCGCGTATTTGACGGTGTCGCGGAGTTCGCGGACCTGCTCGACGCCGTTGTTGCTCGCGCCGTCAATTTCCAGCACGTCGAGCGCGCGGCCTTCGGTGATTTCCTGCACGCGCGTGAGCTGCGGGAGGGCGTGCGCTTCGCCCCAAGCGCGGCGCGCTTCAAGGTCTATATCATTGACGAGGTTCACATGCTCACCACCGAGGCCTTCAACGCGCTGTTGAAGACCCTCGAGGAGCCGCCCGCCCACGCGAAGTTTCTCTTCGCCACCACGGACCCGGAGAAGGTGCTGCCCACGATCCTCTCGCGCTGCCAGCGCTTCGATCTCCGCCGCATCCCGGCCGCGCAGATCGTCACGCACCTCGCCATGATCGCGCAGCGCGAGGGCGTGGTGATCGAGGAACCCGCCCTGCACGCCATCGCCCGCGGCGCGGACGGCGGCCTGCGCGACGCCGAGGGCACGCTGGACCAGCTCATCAGCTTCTGCCCCGGTGCCATCACCGAGCCGGATGTGCTCGCGATGTTCGGCCTCGCCGCGCGGCAGGACATCCTCGCGCTGGCGGAGGCCGTGCTGCGCGGCGACCTCGAGGGCGCGCTGCGCCGCATCCAGGCGCTGGCCGACGGCGGCAAGGATCTCGGCCGCCTGCTCGGCGATCTTCTGCACCACTTCCGCAACCTCCTGCTGCTCCAGGTCGCGCGCGGCGACCGTTCGCTGATTGAAGTTTCCGACGCCGAGGCCGCCGCGCTCGGAGAGCAGGCGAAGCTCGCGCCCTCCGACGCCGTGACGCGCATCCTCGAGGTGCTCACGTCCGGCGAGGGCCGCCTCCGCGACGCCAGCAGCAAGCGCATCGCCCTCGAGGTGCTGCTCGTGAAGGCCAGTCAGGCGCGCAGTTCGGTCAGCCTGGACGCCGTACTGAAGCAGCTCCAGCAGCTTCGCGGCACCCCGGCCCTGGCACCACCGCCGCCGGCGGCCACCGCCCCGGCCACTCCGGTCCCCGCACCACCCGTGGCCTCCGAGACGCCGCCTGCGCCGGTGCCTCTGGCCGCGCCGCGCCAAGTGTCCGCCGCGGATCCCGCCGCGTTGTGGCGCGAGACGGTGGCCGGGCTGCCGCCGTTCGCGCGCAGTTTGTTTGCGGATGGCACGCCGCGGGCGCCGGAAGGCGGCACTTTGACCGTGGCCATCCACGGCGCGGCGGGCCGGCTTTCCCTCGCCGACACCCCCGCCAACCGCGCCGCGATCGAGGCACGGTTGCAGAGCCTCGGCCATGCCCTGCGCATCCGGCTGGTGGCCGGCGAGGCGCCCCCCGCAGCGGCCAGTGCGCCGGTGCCCGCCACGTCCCCGGCGGTGGCGGCGAAACCAGCCGCCCCCAAGCCGCCGGCCAGGGTCGCCCCCGTCGCGTTGAACAAGGAGGACTTCAAGAACGACCCGCTCATCCAGGCGGCCCTCGAGGCGTTCAAGGGCGAGATCGTCGAAATCCGCGGCCCGGCGACTTGAAGGTTGCCCCGGCCGGCCGCGCCCCTTAATTCCCCCGCCCCGCCCGCGGGCGGGGCCAGACACCCACTCATTCCATGTCGAGCGTCGGCAAAATCATGAAGCAGGCGGCGCGCATCCAGCGCCAGATCGAGGAGAAACAGGCGGCTCTCGCCGAGCGCACCGTCGAGGCCACCAGCGGCGGCGGCGCCGTGAAAGCCGTCGCGAAATGCGACGGCCTGCTGCTCTCGCTCAAGATTGATCCCGCCGCCGTGAACCCGGCGGACGTCACCCTCCTCGAAGACCTCGTGCTGACCGCCGTGAACAACGCCCTCAACCAGGCGAAGGAGATTCAGCAGAAGGAAATGGGCGAGGTCACGGGCGGCTTCAACATGCCGGGCCTGTTCTAGCCCGCCGCCCCCGCGGCATGGTTTCACTGCCCGCTCCCCTCGCCGAACTCATCGGCGAACTCGGCCGCCTGCCG
>JANOEW010000077.1:0-3613 GCA_031413475.1 Amaricoccus sp. | reverse complement strand
GCTATCCCGGCGGCGGCTTCCAGGTGGCCAATGTTGGACTTGACGGAACTGACCCAGAGAGGCGATGCGGAGCGGCCGTAAACCGCCACCACCGCCTCCATTTCAATCGGATCGCCGAGGGGCGTGCCGGTGCCATGGGCTTCGACATAGCCGACCTGGTCGCCGCGCAGGCCGGCGTTGTGCAGGGCCGCCTCGAGGACGCGTTTCTGGGACAACCCGTTGGGGGCCGTGAGGACATTGGTCCGGCCATCATGATTCACAGCCGTGCCGCGGCAGATCGCGAGAATGGGATCGCCGTCGCGCTGGGCTTCGACCAGACGCTTGAGCACGAGCACGCCGCAGCCTTCGCCCCGGACCATACCATTGGCCGAGGCGTCGAAGGCCTTAATGCGGCCATCGGGAGCGATCGCGCCCCAGCGGGAGACGGCCAACCCGGTCAATGGGGAGATCATCAGGTTCACGCCACCCACGATGGCCGTGTCCGACTCTTTCTGGCGCAGGCTCTGGACGGCGAGGTGAAAGGCCACGAGCGAAGAAGAGCACGCGGTGTCGACGGCGACGCTGGGGCCGCGAACGTCAAGGAAGTGGGAGAGGCGGTTGGCCACAATGGCGTGGGACATCCCGGCCGCGACGCTCGACGCGGAGTTCCGCGACCTGATGGTGCGCGAGCTGCGCGAGCTGCACAACCGCATCCACGCCACGACGATCTACGTCACCCACGATCAGATGGAGGCCATGGCGATGGCCGACAAGATCGCGGTGATGAACCACGGGATCATCGAGCAGTTCGCCGCGCCGCAGGAGATCTACGCCCGGCCGGCGAGCATGTACGTCGCCGACTTCATCGGGGCGCCGCCGATGAACTTCATCTGCTTCGAGGGGGCGGCCCCGGCGGGCGCCGAGGCGGTGCAGATCGGCACGGCCGAGGTGGCGGTGCCGCGGTTGCGCGAGGCGGCGGGGCCGGGGCCGCTGGCGCTCGGGGTGCGGCCCGAGCACATCCGCTTCGCCGACGCGGGCGCGCTGCGCGGCGAGGTCTATGCGGTGGAATACCTCGGGACGACCCAGATCGTGACGATCGAGACCCGCGACGGGATGCTGAAGGCTCGGACGCCGGCGGACCAGGTGCTGCGACCGGGCGAGACCGTGGGGCTCGCGCTCGACAGCGCCCGGCTGTCCCTGTTCGACGCGAGCTCGGGCCGCGTGATCCGGAGCGCGCTGCATGGCTGAGGTCGCGCTGCGCGGGCTGTCGAAGGCGTTCGGCAGGGCGCGGGCGGTGCGCGACCTGACCCTGACCGTGGCGGACGGCGAGTTCGTCGTGCTGCTCGGGCCGACCGGCGCCGGCAAGACCACGACGCTGCGGCTGATCGCCGGCATCGAGGCGGCGGACGCGGGCGAGATCGCCATCGCCGGCGCCCGGGTCGAGCGACTGGCGCCGGCCGAGCGGGACGTCAGCTTCGTGTTTCAGCAGTACTCGCTCTATCCGCACCTGACGGTCCGCGAGAATCTAGCGTTTCCCCTGAAGGCGCCCGGCCGGGCGATGGACCGTGCCGCGATCGCGGCGCGGGTGGCCGAGGTGGCGCGGATGGTGCGCATCGACCACAAGCTCGACAACAAGGCGACGCGGCTGTCGGGCGGCGAGATGCAGCGGGTGGCGATCGGCCGTGCGCTGGTTCGCCAGCCGAACATCTACCTGATGGACGAGCCGCTCAGTTCGCTCGACGCCAAGCTGCGCGCGGAGATGCGGGTGGAGCTGAAGCATATCCAGCGCGACCTGGGGGCGACGATCCTCTACGTCACCCACGACCAGACCGAGGCGATGACCATGGCCGACCGGATCGGCATCCTCGAGGCCGGGCGGCTGGTGCAGATCGGGTCGCCGCGCGAGGTCTACGAGAACCCGGCGAACCTGCACGTCGCCGCGCGCCTCGGGGCCCCGGCGATCAACCTGCTGCCGCCGGGGCTGCTGCCGGGGCCGGCGGCGCCCGCCGGGACGGCGACGGTGGGCGCGCGGACCGAGCATCTGGCACTGCGGCGCGACGCCGGCGGCAACGGGCGGATCGACTGGGTCGAGCATCTGGGGGACCAGAACCACCTGCACATCGTCGTCGGCGCGCACAAGCTCGTCGCGCTGGCCGACCCGTACGCCGATCTCGGGCCAAACGATCCGGTGGCGATTGCGCTGACGCGGCCGCTGTTCTTCGACGGCGAGGGCCGGCGGCTGGGCTGAAGGGGGGACACGATGGCGAAGCATTTCATCAACACCCGCGAGACGATCGTCACCGAGGCGCTGGACGGGTTGATCGCCTGCTCCGGCGGCCGGCTGGCGCGGCTCGACGGCTATCCGGAGATCAAGGTGGTGCTGCGCGCCGACCGCGACCCGGCCATGGTGGCGGTGGTCTCGGGCGGCGGCGCCGGGCACGAGCCGGCGCACGCGGGCTTCGTCGGACGCGGGATGCTGACGGCGGCGGTGTCGGGGGAGATCTTCGCCTCTCCGAGCGTGGCGGCGGTGCTGGCGGGCATCCGGGCGGTGACCGGCCCGGCGGGGTGCCTCTTGATCGTGAAGAACTACACCGGCGACCGGCTGAACTTCGGGCTCGCGGCGGAGCGGGCGCGGGCCGAAGGGCTCGACGTCGAGATGGTGATCGTCGCCGACGACATCGCTCTGCCCGATCTGGTGCAGCCGCGCGGGGTGGCGGGCACGCTGTTCGTGCACAAGATCGCGGGGCATCTGGCCGAGGCGGGCGCGCCGCTGGCCGAGGTGGCGGCTGCGGCGCGGGCGGCTGCGGCCGACATCCGCTCGCTCGGGGTGTCGCTGTCATCCTGCGCCATCCCCGGCCAGCCCTTTGAGGCGCGCGTGGGCGATGACGAGGCCGAACTCGGCCTCGGCATCCACGGCGAGCCGGGGGTGGAGAAGATCGCGCTCGACAGGATCGAGGCGATGGTCGCGCTGATGGCCGAGCGGCTGGCGGCGGACGACGCGGATCAGGCGCTGATCGTGAACAACCTCGGATCCGTGCCGCCGCTGGAGATGGGGGTGATCGCGCACGCGGTGCTGCGGTCGCCGCTCGGGCGGCGGGTGAAGCTGGTGCTCGGGCCGGGGCCCTACATGACGGCGCTGAACATGAATGGGTTCTCGCTGTCGCTTCTGCGGCTCGACGTCGCGCGGGCGGCGGCGCTGGCGAGCGCGGTCGGGCCGACGGCCTGGACCGGTGTGAACGCGCCCGGCCCGGTCACGACCGTGGCGATGCCGGCGGCGGCGCGGGAGGCCGCGGCTTCGGCAAGCGACGATCCGGCGTTCGAGGCGCTGCTGCGCACGGCCTGCACGCGGCTGGTGGCGATGGAGGCGGAGCTGAACCGGCTCGACGCGAAGGCGGGGGACGGCGACACCGGCTCGACGGTGGCGGCGGGGGCGCGCTCGGTGCTGGCGGCGCTGCCGGCGCTGCCGCTGGCGGACCGGGCCGCGGCCTGCGGGCGGATCGGCGAGATCCTGTCGGCGAGCATGGGCGGGTCGAGCGGAGTGCTGCTGTCGATCTTCTTCACTGCAACAGCGTTGCCGCGGTCGACCTCGAGGAAGCAGCTTGCGACATGTTCGCGATAGAGGCGGCGGAGCGCG
>JANOEW010000076.1:0-14809 GCA_031413475.1 Amaricoccus sp. | reverse complement strand
GTCCACTTCAATCCGCCCGGCCCGCTCGAAGACCAGGGTCATGGGAAAGCTCTCGCCCTCCTTCAAAGGGGCAGTCAGCATCATCAGCATCACATGGATGCCACCGGGGGCCAGCGTCGCTTCGCCGCCCGCAGGGATCTCAAGGGTCTCGACCGGCGCCATCGAGGCAACGCCGTCCTTGACCTCGGTCACGTGCATTTCAGCCATATGGGCCGCCGAGGTCTCGACCTCGGTCAGGAGATCGTCCTCGGAACCGGCGTTGCGGACAGTGAAGTAGGCCGCGCCCGGACGGCTGGCGCCGATGCTCGCGCGGGCCCAGGGCCGTTCGATAACGAGATCATCGGCGGCGGCGGCCTCCTGCGCGCCGGCCGCGCCGGACGCCAGCATCAGGGCGAGCACTGCGGCCGCGGGACGGAGGAAAGGTCTTGTGGGCATTCGGTTCACTCCAGGCGCGGTTTCAGGTCGGCAAGGATGTCGGCGACCGGCGTGCCGTAGGCGTAGACGCGCTCGAACCTCCCCTCCGGCGAGACCAGGTAGACGGCGGAAGTGTGCGCCATCGTATAGCCGTCGGGGGCTTCGGCCTGCTCGGTCCGTTCGTAGTAAGCGCGAAAGCTCGACGCCGCGGCAGCGAGCGCCTCATTTGCGCCGGTCAGGCCGACGATGGCTGGATGGAACGCCGCAACGTATTCGGCAAGGGCTGCCGGATTGTCGCGCGTCGGATCGACGGAGATGAAGATGGGCTGGACGGCATCGGCGGAAGGGCCGAGGCCGTCCACAACGTCCGCAAGCTCGGCGAGGGTCGTGGGGCAGATGTCCGGGCAATTGGTGAAGCCGAAAAAGACGAGCAGCCAGCGGCCGCGGTAGGACGCCTCGGTCACCGCAGAGCCGGTGTGGTCGGTCAGGGCAAAACGCGGCAGGATCGCCTCAGTAACGGCGTCGTCGGTCGCGCCCCCGATATGGCCATGGATGCGGTTGTCGGTCCAGAAGATCAGGCCGAGATAGCCGAGACCCGCGACGGCAGCCACACCCCAGAGCAGCATTCGCAATCGACGCAGCGACAAGCGATTCGCCTCCAGATCAGCTTGCGGAAGGGCATACAGGCTACAGCCACTGGAGCTTCAAGCCCCCTGGTACGCGATGCCGGCGAATTGACCGCGCCGGTCAGCTGACCCGGCGCCGCAGCGCGGCGTTGGCGATCTCGATGAGCAGGATCACGATGGCGATCGCAAGCGTGACGGTCGCGGCCTTCTCGTACTGGAACGAGCGCACGTAGGTCTGGATGTAGAATCCGATGCCGCCGGCGCCGACGACCCCGAGGATCAGCGACTCGCGCAGGTTCAGCTCGAAACGGAAGATGGTGTCGCGCAGCACGACCGGCGCCATCTGCGGCCAGAAGCCGTAGCGCAGGCGCTGGAGCAGCGTGGCGCCGGCGCTCTCGAGCGCCGCCACCGGCGCGGCGTCGACGTCGTCCAGCGCCTCGGCGTAGAACTTCGCGAGCATGCCTGTGGCGTGCAGGGCGACGGCGAGGATGCCGGGAAGCGGCCCCAGGCCGACCGCGCCGACCATCAGCATCGCGACGAGAAGGAGCGGGATCGCGCGGATCACCGCCAGGAAGAGCCTGATCGGACGGTGAACCCAGGCGGGCGCGAGCCGCTCGGAGGCCAGCGGGCCGAGGAGGAGCGAGGCGAAGACGCAGCCGAGCGTGCCGAGGATCGCGATCCGCAGCGTCTCGGCAAGGCCGCGCGCCACCTCCGGCATTACGGACATGTCCGGTGGGACCATGCGCCCGAGGAACTCCGCCACGCGTGGCCCCGACTCTGCGAGGCGACCCCAATCGACATCGGTCGTCACGAGCGCCCATAGCACAGCGGCCGCGATTGCAATGCCCGGCAGCGACGCCGGCCAGGAGGACCGCCGTTCCTGCGCCTCGTCTCTGGAAGTCATGATGCCGCCTGCAGGGAGAGCGCCCGCGTTGGCGCGTCGCGGTAAATCGCGGTCAGTTCCGACGCCGTGAGACGGTCGGGCGGCCCGTCGAACACCACGCGGCCGTCCCGCAAGGCGACCACACGGTCGGCGACGAGACCGGCAAGGTCCGGCTGGTGCGACGAGAAAATCAGCGTCGCGCCGCGTTTTCGCGTGGTGTCGGCCAAGAGGCGCAGGATGCGTTCCGAGCGCAGGGGATCGAGGCTGCTCACCGGCTCGTCGGCCAGGATCAGTTGCGGCTCCTGCGCCAGGCAGCGGGCGATGGCGACGCGCTGGCGCTGGCCGCCGCTCAGCTGGTCGACACGGCGGTCGCGCAGCTCCGCGATCCCGGTGTCGATCAGCGCGGCTTGCGCCGCCGCCTGATCCTGGACAGTGAACCGACCAAAGAGCGATGCCAGAGGATCGGTGCGGCCGAGCCGGCCATTCAGCACGTTGCGCCAGACGCTCGCTCGCTCGACCAGCGCGAATTCCTGGAACACGAAGCCGACCTCCGCCCGGCGCGCCCGCTCTGGCCCGCGGTCGGGTCGCAGGGCCCGGCCCAGCACCGATGCCGCGCCCTGCCACCCGCGCAGCCGGCCGTCGATGAGCGTGAGCAGCGTCGACTTGCCTGCACCCGACGGCCCGACCAGCGCCACGATCTCGCCGCGCTCTACCGCGAAATCGATGCCGGCGAGCGCGCCGCGCTGCTCGCCGCCGTAGCGGTGGATCAGCCCGGTGACGAGCACCGGAAGACTTCCGGGATCCTGGATCATGCGAGGAACCCGTAGCGGCGGGCGATGGCGCGCACGCCGTCGAACGCGGACGGGTCGGCGCGAACGTAGCCATCGGGTCCGTAGACGTAGGCGAGCAGAGCGCGGTTCTCCGGCTCGTTCAGCGCCAGCATCGCCGCGACGAAGCGATCCTTCAGGGCCGGTTCGAGGCCCGGACGTGCGATGACGACGTGGGACGGGATGGGCTCGCTCTCGGCGATCCAGACGACCTCGGACTGCTGCGCGGGCGTCAAAAGCAGGTCGGCGTACTGGCTGGCGGCGGCAGCGTCCACAAGCCCCGTCGCCATCGCTTGCATCGCCTGCTGGTAGCCCCCGGCGAAGTAGACCTCGCCGAAGAAGGCCTCGGCTTCGCCGGCGTCGCCGATCAGGCCGGCCTGCACGAACTCGTCGAGCGGGAAGAGATAGCCGGACTCCGAGATCGGGTCGGCGAATGCGATGTCGTGGTCGCGCAGGTCGGCGAGCGTGGCGATGCCGCTGTCGCGCCGCACGAAGACGCGTCCGCGGTAGGTCGGCGCGCCGCGGTAGACCTCGGAGAGCAGCGGCTCGGCGCCGATCTCGGCCTCGGCCATCACGAAGGGCAATGCGCCCATGAACGAGATGTCGGCGTCGCCGTTGCGCAGCGCCTCGACCGCAGCGGCATGATCGAAGGTCACGAAGCCCTCGACCGGCGCGCCGATCTGCTCGGAGAGCCAGGCCGTGATCTCCTGGATGTCGCCAAGAAGCTTGTCGGGGTTCTCCTGCGGGATGAAGGCGAGGGTCAGGCCTGCGGCATCCTGCGCCAGCGAGAGGCGAGGCAGAGGAGCCAGCGCGAGCGCGGCCAGCAGGGTGCGACGGCTGAGTGCATGCGTCATCTCAGAACATCCGCTCTGCGACGTCGGCCTGGGCGCGTTTGAACTCCGACCACTGCACCTCGGCGGCCTGCCAATCCCCGGCCGCGATCGCCTCGCCGACCGAAGCGAGGATGGTCGCAAGCCCGTATACCTCGGACTTGGCTTCGAGGTTGCTCATTGCGCTTGCGTCCGCCGCAAGGTCTGCGGAAACCGTGTCGACGAGCAGCGTCGCATGCTCGACGTCCCGTTTCGGGATCAGCAGCTCGAGCGTGGAGGCGAAGGTCGTCAGCTCCTCGAAGGCGAGCCTGAAGGGGGTGTTGCGCTCGTCGAACGGCTCGTAGGGCTCGTCAGCGTCACCGACCGCTTCGAGGTAGGCGGTGAGGTCGGCCTGCTCGCCTTCGGTCAGGCCCAGGTCGTAGCGTCCGTCGAACCAGTCCACCACGGAGCCCAGCGTCGGCTGCGAGCCATCGTGGAAGTAAGGCGCGGTGAAGCGGGCGGCGAGCAGCGTCGGGGTGTCGAGCGCTCCGCTGCGCGCGCCGGGATAAGAGGGCTCGACCGAACCGATGTCGTGCGCCAGGCGGTCGAGGAAATTCGACGACGGCACGTGGCAGGAGGCGCAGGCGCGGCCGTCCATCTGGGCAAACGGCCGGTTGAAAAGCTCCTCGCCGCGGCGGGCTGCCGGAGAGGCGGCCTCGGTCAGGATGCCACCGGGGGCGAGCTTGGCGTTCGGCAGGAAGTCGAACTCGAGCATGTAGGCCACCAGGGCATCGAGCATGAACGGCGTCGGCTCCGCGCCGGCGAACTCGCCGACGATGACGTTGCGGGTGAAGTCCCGCAGCGAGGCGAAGCGGCCGTCACGGCCATACGGCCCGGTGAAGCGGAGGCCGCGCAGGCTCGGGATGTCGATCGGATCGTCGCGAAGGTCGTTTGCAACGTGGTTGAAGAAGGCGCCGTCGACGTCGATCGCGCCGGGCTGGTGGCTGACGCCGGGGATGAAGAGGTCGCGGTTCACGTCGCTGCGGTTGTGGCAGGTCGAGCAGGCGATCCCGAGCGACCGCGCCGGGTCGCCGAAGATCTGCGCGCTGTCGAACAGCATGTCGCCATAGGCGACGAGCGGCAGGTCGGTCTCCTCGATCCCCTGCTCTTCGAAATTGAGCACGAGGCGTGGCAGCGGCGTCTGGTCGCCCATATAGGCCGCGGGAGGAAGCACCGGAGGCACCGCCACCTCACCTTGCGTGGCAACCACCGACTCCGGGAGCGGCGCAAGACGTCGGCGCGGCGTGAAGGCTTCGGGCGCGAAGTTCGCCGCCATGTAGCCTGCGATTTCCGCGAGCGCGGCCTCGAAGCGAGCCCGGTCTGCCGAGCGCGCGCCCGCGCCGAGCACGCCGCGCGACCCCGAACTGCTGCTGAGTGAGAGCCAGGCCAGACCCAGCCGGCGCGACGCCTCCGGATCCCCGACGGCAATGCCGTCTTCGAAGGATCGGTAGAGCTCGCGCGCCTCGGCGATCGCCGCGGAGGCTTCACCGGCTTCAAGGGTTGATTGCGCGGCATCGAGGCGATCGAGCAGCGATCCGGCGACCGCTCGCGTGGCGGCGGCGAAGAGCGCCTGTCGGTCGCGGGCTTCGATCGCCGCCTGAATCGCTTGCACCGCTTCGACGCCGCCTGTCCGGTCATCGAGCAGGTCGAAGGCCGGGCGATCGAACGCCGCCCCGGGCTGCGGCGCGCTCCAGGCCGCAGCGATGCCCTCCCAAGGCACCGGGGAAAGGTCGGCGAGGAAGAGCGTGGTTCGGTAGGCGGCGGCGTCCGGGCGCCAGGGAGCCTGCTTCACCGGCGTGGAAAGCGCTCCATTCGCGCCGACAGCGACGAGAAGGAGTGCAATCGCCAGGAGGAACAATGGGCGCCCGGCGATGCGGCTCGGTCCGGGAAACCTCGGCATGGATAGGACTCTCAAACTTAATTAGCCAAGGCTAATCCTTGAACAATCGGCTATCCCCTGTCAAGCTGCTTGCAGCATCGGAGGATCGCCGGGTGACGCCTCAACGGAATGTGAAACTCGACAGATCAGGCGAGCCCGCCGCTGAGGACGCGGATTTTCCCGCGGTCGAGGCCAGGGCGGAAGGGTTCCAGGCGGTTCGGAACGCGCATCGGAGCGAGATCGCCGAAGACTATGTCGAGCTGATCCAGGAGCTCATCGAGCAGACCGGCGAGGCGCGGCCGGTGGACATCGCGGACCGCATGGGGGTTCGTCCGCCCACAGTGGCCAAGAACCTGACGCGCCTGCAGAGGGATGGGCTGATCCGCCGCGAGCGGTACCGCTCCGTGTTCCTGACGGAGAGCGGACGCGCGCTCGCCGAGACCTGTCGCGAGCGGCATCGGATCGTGGTGGCCTTCCTGATCAGCCTCGGCCTCGATCGCGAGACGGCCGAACAGGACGCCGAAGGGATCGAACATCACGTGAGCGACCGGACGCTTGCGGCGTTCCGTGCGGCGCTGGGAGAGCTTTGACGGAGATCGTCGCGCCAAGAGGCCCCCGAGACTGAGTACCTCGGTTCGGCAGCGACGGAAGCATCCCAATGCGCTCAAATCCCCGAGGTGTCGGCGGCTCCATCGCGGATCACATGGCGTCCAGCTCGCTCTGGACGAGGTCGAGGAGTTGCTGCGGTCCGAACGAGGGCAACGGCTTGCCGTTCACGAAGAACGTCGGCGTCTGCTTAACGCCGGCGGCGAGGACGTCCTCCCCGTCGAGCCTCAGCGTCGCCGAAATCTCCGGCCGCTGCGCATCCTCACGAGCGCGGGCGACGTCGAGGCCGGCCGCAGCTGCCGCCTGCCAGGCGGCTTCGAGGTTGGGCTGGCCGTGATTGGCCCAGACCGGCTGCGCCTCGTAGAGCGCCTCGAGCACCGGCTCGAAGCGATTCTGCAGGCGGGCCGCCTCCAGGATGCGGACCGCCTCGTCCGAGCCGTCGTGGAACGCGGCGTAGCGCATCACGACGCGGACCTGCTCGGGATACTGCGCCAGGATCTGCTTCACGATGGGATGGAAGGCGCGGCAACCCTCGCAGGCGGGGTCGAAGAACTCGACGATGGTGACGGGAGCGCCCTGGGGGCCGAGGGTCGGCGAGTGGAAACGCTCGAGTTGGACCGCCGCCGCTGCAGCCGGCGGGGCGGCAGGCTCCGTCCGCGGGTATAGGGCGGCAGCCACTGCGAAACCGGCGATGGCGATGGCGAGGATTGCGAAGACGGTGCGGCGGCGGGTCATGGTCGGTTGCTCCGGAGCGTCATGAACAGGAGGGCGGCGATCGCGGCGAAAGCGCCCAGCGAGAGGAAAGGAATGGGAAGCCAGCCGAAGAGCGTCATCTCCGGTCCCGAGCAGGACGGACCATCGCGGTTGCAAGGCTTGATGGCCTCCGGGATCAGGCCGCCATAGAGCAGGCTGTGCCAACTTGCGAGCACGAGCCCGACGAGCGCGAGAAGCAGGCCGTAGCGGGCGCCGCGCTGGTCGCCATCGAGCGCGGCCACGCCGAGGACGAGCGCGAGCGGGAACATCGCAATCCGCTGATACCAGCAGAGCGTGCATGGCGCCTTGCCCATGACCTCACCGATGAAGAGCGCGCCCAGGGTTGCGACGAGAGCGATCAGCCATGCGGCGACGAGCGCCCGCCATGCGGCGCCAGATAAAGGGGCGGAAGGGTTGCTCATCTCGGCCTGCGAGCGGCGTGGGCCGCCTTCGGGCTGCCGAGCCAGCGGGGTACGCGCGCGCTGTAGTCGCGGTACTCCTGTCCGAGCGAAGAAAGCAGCACCTGTTCCTCCACCGATGCCTGCACGACGGCGGCGAGCGTCACGGCGGCAGCGAGAATGGCGACCAAAACGTCGCCACTCGCGAGAAACAAGCCCCAGACGAGCACGATCTGTCCGATGAAGACAGGATTGCGTGACCAGACGAAGGGACCGTCGCTCACCAGTCGGCCGACGCGGCCTTTTGCTGCGCCGATTCGCCACGAGTTGCCCATATGGGATTGCGCCCACAGCCCGAGCGCGCCGCCGCTGATCGCGAGGGCAGCGCCCACAATCGCTACCGATCGCGGCCAGGGATCTAGGCGCAACGTGAGGCTCGGGGCGAGCGCATGAACCAGCGGGGTGGCGAGAAGGAGCGCGAACCCAAGTCTGAATGTCCAGCCGGTCACGGTTTGGGTCCCGCCTCCGCGCGCGAAGAGCCATGGGTCCGTCCCGCTACGCGAAATCCCGCGCGTGAGCGCCAGAAACGCGATGAGATAGGCCGCGAAGGCCGCGTAGGCGATGATCTCAGGCGCCGTCATGTCGACCGCCTCAGCCCCGAGTTTCCGGATTGAAGCGCAGCAGTCGCAGGGCGTTCAGCGTCACCAGGACGGTCGCCCCGGTATCTGCGAGGATCGCGATCCAGAGCCCGGTGATGCTGAACACGGTCGTCACCAGGAAAACCGCCTTCAGCCCCAGCGCGACCCAGATGTTCTGACGGATGTTCGCCATCGTCGCCCGCGCAAGCCGGATCATCGCCGCGACGTCAGTCACCCTGTTGCGCAGCAGCGCGCCGTCGGCCGTCTCGAGCGCGACATCGGTGCCCGAGCCCATGGCGATCCCGACATCGGCGGCGGCGAGCGCTGGCGCGTCGTTGATGCCGTCGCCGACCATCGTCACCTTGCCCTTGGCCGATAGAGCCCTGATCGCCGACACCTTCTCGTCCGGCATAAGCTCGGCCATCTGGTCCATGCCGAGGGCGCCGGCGATGGCGGCCGCCGTCCGGCCGTTGTCGCCAGTCAGCATGACGGACCGCACGCCGAGTGTCTTGAGCTCGGCCACCGCCCTTGCGGCATCCTCGCGCGGCTCGTCGCGAAGTGCGATCAGGCCGATGATCGCCCCATGGCGAAACACCGCCGCCACGGTCTTGCCTTCGGATTCAAGCGCGGCAATCCGCGCCGCTGTCGGGACATCGACCACGCCGAGTTCCTCGGCATAGCGCGGCGAGCCGACGAAGACCGCGCCATCCTCGGTGGTCCCCTCCATGCCCTGACCGGGAAGCACGCGGGTCGCGGTCATGCGGTGAGCCGCAACGCCACGGGCCGCGGCCTCCGTCAGGATGGCCTCCGCCAGCGGATGCGAGGAGCCGGTTTCGACCCCGGCCGCGAGCCCGAGCAACGCGGCCGCGTCGCCGTCCAGCGGCACGACATCGGTGACCTTCGGTCGCCCGACCGTCAGCGTCCCGGTCTTGTCGAACGTCACGACCTCGGTCCGCGCCGCCGCCTCGATCACCGCGCCGCCCTTCATCAGCAACCCGCGTCGCGCGCCCGCCGACAGCGACGAGGCGATCGAGGCCGGCACCGAGATCACCAGCGCGCAGGGGCAGCCGATCAGCAGCAGCGCCAGCGCGCGATAGACCCAGGTCCCCCATGGCTCGCCCAGCATGAGCGGTGGAACGATGGCGACCAGGATCGCCAGTCCGACGATCGCCGGCATGTACCAGCGGCTGAAGCGATCGATGAACCGCTCGGTCGGGGCGCGCGCCTCCTGCGCTTCCTCGACCAGCCGGATGATCCGCGCGATGGTGTTGTCCTCGGCCGCCTTGGTGACGCGCAGCCGCAACGCCGCCTCGGTGTTGATCGAACCGGCGAAGACATCCTCGCCCGGGCCCTTGCTCTTGGGCACGGATTCGCCGGTGACCGGGCTTTCGTCGATTCCGGAGATGCCCTCGACGATCTCGCCGTCGGCCGGCACTCGGTCGCCGGGCCGCACGAGAACCGTCTGTCCTACCACGAGGGCAGCGGCGTCGATCTTCCGGGTCTCGCCACTCGGCTCCACCAGCAATGCGGTCTTGGGCACCAGATCGCCGAGCGCCCGGATCGAGGCGCGCGCCCGGTCGGCCGCCACACCTTCCAGCACCTCGCCTACGGCGAACAGGAACACCACCAGCGCCGCTTCCTCCGCCGCGCCGATAAAGAGCGCGCCGGTCGCGGCGATGGTCATCAGCATTTCGATGGTGAACGGCATCCCCGCTCGGAGCGCGGCGAAAGCGCGCCGGGCCACCGGCGCCACCCCGATCAGGCAGGCGAGGACAAAGACCCAAGGGGTGATCGTGCCGGGCAACACGAGCTTCGCGGCCCAGGCCACGGCGAGAAGCCCTCCGGTCACGATCACCAGCCGGCCCTTTGCGGTCTGATACCAAGCCATGTGCGCAGGCTTTGCAATCGGCGCAACGGGTGACGCTGCCTCGGCGGCAAGAGCGGGCGCTGATGCATTGTCCGGCAGCCGGAAGTCGCGGACCTTCCCCTCCGCGCCCTGGGGAGACCTGGCTCTCGCGCCGCCAGCCTCGCGGCGGCTGACGCCGTAGCCGAGCCGCTCCACCGCCTGTTCGATCTGGTCCGGCCGGGTTGTCGCATTCTTGGCGAGGTTCAACGTCAGGCGCTCCGCAACTACCGAAACGCTCACCGCCGACACGCCGGGCAAGCGTTCCAGCGCACCGCGGATTTTGCTGGCGCAGGCCGCGCAGTCCATGCCGCTGACGGCCCACGCGTGTGCGGCGTCAACCTCGGATTCGCCTTCGCTTCCCATTCCCGCATCCCGGCCTTACTTGATTCGGAGGAACTCTAGGTGCTACAGCGACTGGAGCTTCAAGGGGCAATCGCATGCAGGCCATCACGATCGGCGGGGTCGCCCGCGAGACCGGCTGCAAGGTGCAGACCATCCGCTACTACGAGCAGATCGGCCTGCTGCGCGCACCGGATCGGTCCGAAGGCAACCAGCGGCTCTATGTTCGCGCTGACGTCGACAGGCTGGTCTTCATCCGGCATGCCCGTGATCTGGGCTTCTCAATCGAGGCGATCCGCGAGCTGTTGCATATGGCCGACCGGCCGGACATGCCCTGTGACGAGGCGGATGCCATCGCCCAGCGGCATCTTGAGGATGTAGACGCACGCATCGCCCGGATGCTGGCCTTGAAGGCCGAGCTCGAGCGGATGCTGGCGCAATGCGCCGGAGGCGTGGTCTCGCACTGCCGGGTCATCGAGGTGCTGAGCGACCACGGAAAATGCCTGGCCGATGTCCACACCCGTGGCGACGCTGTGCCCGCATCATGAAGTCCTTCGCGCCCACGCTTGCGCTCTACTCCGCTGCCGCACTCGCCGAAATCGCTGGCTGCTTCGCCTTCTGGGCCTGGCTGCGGCTGGGGCGGTCCGCCTGGTGGCTGGCGCCGGGCCTTGTGAGCCTGGTCTTGTTCGCGCTGCTTCTCACCCGCATCGACAGCGCTTTCGCCGGACGCGCCTACGCCGCCTATGGCGGGATCTACATCGTCGCCTCGCTCGCGTGGCTGGCCGCGATCGAGCGCCAGACGCCGGACCGCTGGGACATCCTTGGCGCGGCGCTCTGCCTCGGTGGCGCGATCGTCATCCTGTCTGGCCCGCGCGCAGTGTGATGTTCTTGCCGATCGAGGCGGTTATGTCCACGACGTCTCGCAGATCGGGGAGCTCGGGACAGTCGGCCCGTCCTTACACGAGACGCTTCAGCTCGGTGTAGTCGCCCTCGGTTCGCAAAATAATCGTGACCGGTTGCTCCCCCCGGTTGCGCCAGAACCAGCCGTGGTTTCCTTCGAAGGCGGCCTCGAGGGTGCCCTCTTGCCCCGGGACGCCGCGCCCCCGTTCGTAGGTGATCGACTCACCGCCGCCGTCGGCGTGCATGTCGTAGTTCGCAACGCCGCCGTCGACGGTCCAGCTGAAGCTGGCGACGGCGCCCGCGGCCATCACCAACTTGACTTCCGCACCCTCGCCCGGGGCGAGCGTGATGACGAGTTCGTCGCTGCGTCCGGGGGACGCCTCCGGGAGCGCCGTCGCGACGTCCGGCGAAGCGACCGCCGGAGCCTGAGTGCGCGCCGCCAGGGCGGCAGCGACCGCGGCCTCCACCTGGGTCGCAAGCAGGTCGGCATCGATCTGCGCGGCGGGGGCGGCCGGCTCGGAAACCTGGGGGGGCGTGTCCAGCGTCGCTGTCTGGGCCTCGGAATCAGCCATGGCCTCGGCAGCGAGCTGCTGCTTGATCTGCCCCATCTCCGTCAGACCAAGCAGGCGCCCGATGCGAGTCGGATCGATACCGTATTCCGCCGGCAGAACGACGGTGATCAGGATGACGCCAGCCGCGAGCGCGGCGTTGCGGGTCGAACGGCGCAGCTGGGCCGAGGTCGGCAGGTCAGCGCGGGTGGGCAGGTCGGAGTTGAACACAGGGGCGATCCTTCGCGGGGGTCTCAGGACACGATCCAGCCCGTCAGCTGGTAGCCGATCAGCACGAAGCCGGCGGCCATGACGACGACGTTGGCGGTATAGGCGTGCCGCCAGAAGCTCTCGGTGCGCCGCCAGAAGCCCATCACGATCAGGATCGCGGCGAGCGCCGACAGCTGTCCGATCTCGACGCCAACGTTGAAGGCGAGCAGGTTCGGAACCAGCCCGTCAGGCGAGATGTCGTATTCGATGATCTTGGTCGACAGGCCGAGGCCGTGGAAGAAGCCGAAGATCAGCGTGGCGGCCCTGGTGTTCGGCTGGAAGCCGAACCAGCGCTGGAACGCTCCCACGTTGTCCAGCGCCTTGTAGACGACCGACAGGCCGATGATAGCGTCGATCAGGTAGCTGTTGATGCCGATGTTGAAATAGACGCCGAGCAGCAGCGTGGTGGAATGGCCGAGCGCGAAGAGGCTGACGTAGATGCCGATATGCTTCAGACGGTAGAGAAAAAAGATCACCCCGAACAGGAACAGGATGTGGTCGTATCCGGTGACCATGTGCTTGGCGCCGAGGTAGACGAACGGGATCAGGTTCACCCCGGTGACTTCCTGAATGTAGCCCTTGTCGCCCTCGGCGACGGCGTGGGCGAAGGCCGGGCCGGCCAGTGCGAGAATGGCCAGCGCCAGGGGCGCGATCTTTCGGATCATCGGTTCACTTTGCCTGTAGTTGTGGAGGGCATTCGCCCTTCCCGTTGCTCGCCGTTGACCATAACCCCCCCAGGGGGATAAGATCAAGCATGGACAAGATCGCGCCCCACCGCAGCCATCCCGACATCGTGAACCGGCTCCGGCGAGCCGAGGGGCACATGCGCAGCGTGATCGACATGATCGAGGCCGGCCGGTCGTGCCTCGACATCGCCCAGCAGCTGCACGCGGTGGAGAAGGCGATCTCGCAGGCGAAAAAAACGCTGATCGAGGACCATCTCGATCACTGCCTCGACACGGTGGTCGGCCCGATGGACGCGCGGCAGCGCCAGGAGATCGAGGGCTTCAAGGCGATCGCGAAGTATCTCTGACCGGATCGGGCTTCGGAGGCGAGTGGCGCAATGCTGAGGGTCCTTGGCGACCGCACCTACCGCCATCTCTTCGCGGCGCAGGTCGTGGCCCTGGTGGGAACCGGCCTCGCTACCGTCGCGCTGGGGCTGCTCGCCTTCGAGCTCGCCGGCGGCAATGCCGGCGCGGTGCTCGGAACAGCCTTTGCGATCAAGATGGTCGCCTATGTCGGCATCGCGCCCGTGGCGGCGGCTTTCGTCGAGCGCGTGCCGCGTCGGGCGTTGCTGGTGGCGCTCGATCTGGTCCGGGCGGGGGTGGCCGTCGCGCTGCCCTTCGTGACGGAGATCTGGCAGATCTACGTGCTGATCTTCCTGCTCCAGGCAGCGTCGGCCGGCTTTACGCCCACTCTCCAGGCGACGATCCCCGACGTGCTGCCCGACGAGCGCGACTACACAAATGCGCTGTCGCTGTCGCGACTGGCGTATGACATGGAAAGCCTGCTCAGCCCGGTGCTGGCCGCGGCGCTGCTGACGGTGATGAGCTACAACAATCTTTTTGCGGGAACCGTGGTCGGGTTCCTGCTTTCAGCGACACTGGTTGTGTCGGTGACGCTGCCGAGCCCCAAGCCTGCGGCGCCGCGCGGGGTCTGGGATCGCACCACGCGCGGCGTGCGGCTCTACCTTGCGACGCCGCGGCTGCGAGGGCTTCTCGCGCTCAACCTCGCGGTGGCGGCAGCGGGCGCGATGGTGATCGTGAACACTGTCGTGCTGGTGCGCAGCGACTTCGGCCTCGGGCCGCAGGCGCTGGCGCTGGCGCTCGCGGCCTTCGGCGCGGGCTCGATGGCCGCGGCGCTCGGGCTGCCGCGGGTCCTCGAGCGGCTCGGCGACCGACCGGTGATGCTGACGGGCGCGGGGCTGCTGGCCGCGGGAATGCTGGTCGGGCCGCTGGTCGGCAGCCTTGTGGGTCTGTTGCCGCTCTGGACCGCGCTCGGGGTCGGCTATTCCTTGACCCAGACCCCCGCAGGCCGGCTGTTGCGTCGATCTGCAAACCCCGAGGACCGGCCGGCGATTTTCGCGGCGCAGTTCGCGCTTTCGCACGCCTGCTGGCTGATCACTTATCCGCTCGCTGGCCAGCTCGGCGCGCGGATGGGCCTCGACGCCACCTTCCTCGTCATGGCGGCGATCGCCCTTGGCGCGATCTTGTCCGCGCGGGCGCTCTGGCCGGCGGAGGATCCGGGCGAGCTCGCGCATACCCACGCAGATCTGCCGCCGGACCACCCCCATTTCGCCGAAGTCCCCGCCAATCCGGGCAGGCAGCATCGGCATCCCTTCGTCATCGACACCCTGCACCCCGATTGGCCCCGGCCGGCATAGGTCGCGGGATCAGGGTGCGCGCCTCACGTGAAAAAAGCGACGTGCGAGCGACGGCACACCGAGGGGGCGATCTTCGTGTCGGCCAGCACGATCATCGCGGCGGTAAGCGCGCAGCTGCTGCGGCTAAGGCCGGGCCGCTGACCTGGTCGCCGGTCGTCCTCGCCTGCTGGAGCGCCTAAGCGTAGAGGTCGATCGGCGTGCCGTCCCTAACCATCGCATAGATGTCGCGGATCTCGGCGTTCGTCACGGCGATGCAGCCGGCTGTCCAATCCGGCCGCGCCGGATCGACGCCCGGCCTCGGTCCGCCGTGGATGAAGATGTCGCCGCCCGGATCGCGACCCTGCGCCAGGGCATAGGCCGCGTCGGCGGCGTTGGGATAGGAGATGCCGATCGACAGGTAGTAGTCGCTGTCCGGGTTGCGACGGTCGATGACGTAGCTGCCCTCAGGGGTCTTTCCATCGCGGTCGAACTGCTTGTGACCGACCGGCGCGAACCCAAGGTCGACGGCATAGGCTCGAAGGATGGTGTCGCCGCTGTAGAGGTAGAGCTGCCGGCGAGCCTTGTAGACCT
>JANOEW010000075.1:0-4571 GCA_031413475.1 Amaricoccus sp. | reverse complement strand
GGCTGAACGTCTATCCGCGCGAGGTCGAGGCGGCGCTGGACGCGCTGCCCGGCGTGGTTGAGAGCGCGGTGGTCGGCGCGCCGCACCCCGACCTCGGCGAGGCGGTGGTGGCGGTGCTGACCGTGGCGGGCGATCCGGGCGACGTGGTCGCCGCGCTGCGCGACCGGCTGGCGGGGTTCAAGCTGCCGCGCTGGGTCGAGGTGGTCGAGGCGTTGCCGCGCAACGCCATGGGCAAGGTCGAGAAGGCGGCGCTGCGCGAGCGCTTCCGCGAGGCGTTCGTGCGCCGGTCCACGCCGGAGCAGGCGTCAACCCAGGACTTGCCCGTCCGCTGACGGCGACCCTCCGCCCGCCGCAGCGACGGTGACGTCGACGCGGCCGCCTTTGGGCGCGCGCGTCCCGGGCGCCGGGTCCTGGAGAAGGACCGCGCCGAGGGGCGCGGCGTCGTCGGGCGCTTCGGACGTCGCGCCGAGTTCGAGGCCGGCAGCGTGCAGCGCGGCCAGCATGGCGGCGCCGTCGAGGCCGACGAGATCGGGGACGGCGACGGTCTGCCCGGCCTGCCCGGCGGCTTTGGCCGTGGGGCCGTCGGGCGGGACGTCGGTGAAGAGCTCGCGGACCGGGCGCCGAAGCGTGGCCGCGATCAGGCGCTGCTGCGGCAGCGTGGCGGTGGTCGATTCGCTGACGATCCGGCCTGCCTCCTCCTCGGTGGCGCCGAGATGCACCGCGAGTTCGGCGGCGGTCACGCCGGTGGCGGCCATCGCATCCTTCAGGTTCAGGGCCCAGCGCGGCTGGCCGTCGTCGACCTTGAAGAAGTTGCTGCCGACCTCCGCGATCCGGGTGTAGGCGCGCTCGGACAGAAGACCCGAGATGATCCCGACGAAGGACAGCACGAACGGATCGAGCTGGGCGTTGGCGTCCCCTGCGGTCAGGGTCAGCTGGCCCGCGCTGAGAAAGATCAGGATGATGAAGGCGCTCATGCTGCCGATGAATGGCAGGATGATGAAGCGCCGCAACGTCAGCCCGCTGTCCTGACGGATGAAGAGCCAGGTCATGGTCACGACGCTGCCGAGCAAGCCCATGAAGAGCGTGAGCAGGAGCACCAGAACCTCGCCAGGGACGTGAAGAAATGTCCGATACTTCCAGTTGTTGAAGAACTCGTACTGGCCAAAATACCTGAATAATGGCTCATCAGATTGCAGCTTTTCGATCTGTGCGGCAGCAGCAATAGCGGCCATTTCCGCCGGGTTATTCTGCCCAAGTTGCTGAAGGCTCTCCAAGTTTAAGCCAAGAACTTCGTAGTCCTCGATCATTGGACAGATTTCTTTGGGCTCGACGGCCTCGGGATCGAGGTCGCAATCGATTTTGTTGGACGTGTACTCAGGGGTGTAGCGATAGTTCCAGACGTCGAACGTGCCTTCCGAAGGGCCGATCAGGTACTGTAGCTCCGCCAGCTTCTGGCCCATGTCGTACCATGTTGCGTTGACGGGATCCTGCTTCGCGAGGTTGTCGTTGATCCGAGAGATGGCGGCGTCGAGCTTGTTGCGGGCGCGATCGACGTTGTCGAACGAGAACGCCTGATCCTGGGCCTCGAGTTCGGCGCGGACCTGGATCGCGGTGAGCGCGCCGACGGAAACCCAGATCGAGAAGCCGTAGAGCGCGATGAGGTAGACGCCGCCTAACATGGCGCCGAAGGTGTGGACCACTCCGTGAAGAAACTTCGTCATGCGCGCAGCTCCGATCGAGGATGGGCGGGCAGTTGGATCGTCCTGTAAAATCGGAACATTTCCAGAAGTTAAGCACCAAACTCGCGGTGCTGCAAGGTTCGCGCGGACCGCTTGCGGTGGTAGTGCCGTCTTTGTTCCGCGGCTCGCAGTCGAGACGATGCGCCTCAGCACATCCCGCGCGCGGCCCGGCCCGCCGTGCTGATGGCGCTGCTGGCGCAGCTCGATTCCGATCCGGCGAGCATGCGCGCGCTCAACGAGGCGCTGGCGGCGAACGCGATCGGCGTGGCGGTTGAGCGGCGCACGGCGCGGGTGACCAGCCGGGCGCCGGCGAACGCGGGCGCTTGAGCGACTTCGGCCCGCCGCCTGACCGGCGGCGGTCCGGCTTCAGGCGGCGCGGCGCTCCGGCGGGGCCGGATGCACCTCGACGGTGACGTGGCAGAGCGCGGCGATCTCGGCCAGCCGCGCCTTGTAGGCCTCGGGCGGCTGCGGGCGCACGGCGACGATCGAGACGATCGCGGCCATGTGCCCCGGGCCGACGCGCCAGAGGTGGAGGTCGGCGACCCGGTCGCCGCCCGCCTCGAGCAGCCGGGTCATGCGGGCGGCGAGGGCGCGGTCCGGCGTCATGTCGAGCAGCACCGCGCCGGCGTCGCGCATCAGCCCGACCGACCAGCGCGCGATGATGACCGCGCCGACGATGCCCACGAGCGGATCCATCCAGACCCAGCCGTAGAGGCGCCCGGCGAGCAGGCCGACGATCGCGAGCACCGAAGTGAGCGCGTCGGTCAGCACGTGCAGGTAGGCGGCGCGCAGGTTGTGATCCTGGTGGCGGCCGGCGTGATCATGGCCTTCGTGCGGCTGATCGCCGTGGTCGTGGCCGGCGGGGTGATGGTGGTGGTGGCCGTCGTCGCGCAGCAGCCAGGCGCTGGCGAGGTTGACCACGAGGCCGAGCGTGGCGACGGCGATCGCCTCGTCGAAGCGGATCGGGGTCGGGGTGGCGAGGCGGAGCACCGATTCGTAGCCGATGAGCAGTGCTACGACAGCGAGGATGATCGCGCTGGCGAAGGCGGCGAGTTCGCCGAGCTTGCCGGTGCCGAAGGCGAAGCGGTCGTCGTGGGTGTGCCGCCGGGCATAGGCGTAGGCGAGCGCGGCGATGGCGAGCGCGCCGGCGTGGGTCGCCATGTGGAAGCCGTCCGCGAGCAGCGCCATGGAGCCGAAGGCGGCGCCAGCGGCGATCTCTCCGATCATCATCGCCGCGGTCAGGGCGATGACGAGCCAGGTTCGGCGTTCGTTGCGCCGGTGGTCGGCGCCGAGGAAGTCGTGGTCGTGGCCCGGGTCGTCGAGGGTGTGATCGTGCACTTCGCGCTCCTGGCGGGTCCGGCGGGGCGCGTCGATCGAACCCAGATTACGACAGAGTAGTCTACCCGAGGGCGGAAGGCGGGTCCATGGCCGGGTCTAGAGCGGGATCGGGTGGCGGCGGTGGATGGCGGCGATGCCGTCGCGGACGGCGTCGGTCAGGATGAGGTCGGCGGCGCCGAGATTGGTGGCGAGCTGGTCGAGCGTGGTCGCGCCGAGGATGACCGAGGCCATGAACGGCCGCTCGGCCGCCCAGGCGAGCGCCATCTGCGCCGGGTCGAGGCCGTGGTCGCGGGCGAGGGCGACGTAGGCGCTGACGGCGGGCGCGGAGTGCGGGCCGAGCCGGCCGTGCAGCGTCGGGTTGATCGAGGCGCGCGAGCCCGCGGGCACGGCGCCGTGCTCGTATTTGCCGGTGAGCAGGCCGGCCGCCAGCGGCGAGTAGGCGAGCAGGCCGACGTCCTCGTGGTGGCAAAGCTCGGCGAGGTCGAGGTCGAAGATGCGGTGCAGCAGCGAGTATTCGTTCTGGATCGAGGCGACGCGGGGCAGGCCGCGCGCCGCGGCGAGCTCGAGGAACTTGGCCGTGCCCCAGGCGGTGTCGTTGGAGAGGCCGATGGCGCGGACCTTGCCCTCGGTGACGAAGGCGCCAAGCGTCTCGAGGATGGTGGCGAGGCGATCGGCCTCGCCGCGCGCCTGCGTGTTCGGCGCGTAGCCCCAGTTGCGGCGGAAGTGGTAGCTGCCGCGGTTGGGCCAGTGCAGCTGGTAGAGATCGACGTGGTCGGTCTGCAGGCGGCGCAGGCTGCCTTCGAGCGCCGCGCGAAGGGTGTCGGGCGCGATCGGCGCGCCGCCGCGGCCCATGGTCTCGTTGCCGGCGCCGACGATCTTGGTGGCGAGCGTGATGTCGCTGCGGCGGCCGGTGCGGGCGATCCAGGTCCCGATGATGCGCTCGGTCGCGCCGGCGGTGGCGGCGGAGAGCGGGGTGGTGGGGTACATCTCGGCGGTGTCGAGGAAACTGACGCCGTGGTCGAGCGCCATGTCGATCTGGGCGTGGCCCTCGGCCTCGGTGTTCTGCGTGCCCCAGGTCATGGTGCCGAGGGCGAAGCGGCTGACCCGGAGGTCGCTCCGGCCGAGCGGATTGGTCTTCATCGCGGTCCCTCGCGGTTGGATTGACGCAGATGATAGGGCCGGATCAGGGGGCGGCGAGGCCGGTGGGCAGCAGGATCGGGCCGCCGGCGTCGCGGGCGAGGTAGGCGGTGACGCCGTAGACGGCGGCGAGGCGGGCGGGGGTGAGGACCGCCTCGGGCGGGCCGAGCGCGACGAGGAGGCCGGATTGCAGGAGGGCGACGCGGTCGCACCAGCGCGCGGCGAGGCCGAGGTCGTGGAGCGCCACCAGCACGCCGCGGCCGGCGGCGGCGAGGCGGCGGAAGCTCGCCATCAGCGCGAGGGCGTGCGCGGGGTCGAGGCCGGCGGTGGGTTCGTCGGCGAGGAGCAGCGGCGCGC
>JANOEW010000074.1:0-1774 GCA_031413475.1 Amaricoccus sp. | reverse complement strand
AAGTGAGGTAGCCCTTGCCGCTGCCCATGTCGGTGACGCGGAGCGGGGTGGCGCGGTCGGCGGTGGAATCCGCCCCCAGTCCAGACTCCGAGAGAAGGTGCGCGAGCAGTTCGGCGAACTTCTGGATCTGCCGGAACTTGTCCGCCATGCCCTCGCGGGGCTGGCCGCGGTCATTGGTCACACCGAGGTCGTGCAGCCAGCCGGCACGGGCAGGGATCACGTAATCCTTCACGCGGTTGTGCGCGGCGGGGGCGAGCGGGACCGGCGCCGGGCCAGTCCCGGCGACCTTGTTCACCTTCAGCCGGGCGGCGCCGTCCGGTTTGGTTTCGAGCTGGGCCGCGCCGGTGACGGTGAAGAGATGGGCGTCGAGAAAATCGCCGCCGATCAGCGGTTCGAGCAGCGCGAGCGCCTCGGCGGGCGGGTGGTTCTTCGTGATGTCGCGCGTGGTGTGCCGCCAGACGAACGCGAGATGAAGCCCCGAGTTCAGGCTGACCGGCCGGACGAAGAGATTTCGCAGCGTTTCATCGGCGCCGCGATATTTGCCCAGCGTCAGCTTCGTGAATGCGCCGGCTTGCAGGGCCGGGCGCAGCAGGTCGAGGAAGCGGTCGCGGGCGGTCGGATTCGGCGAGTTCAAGCGTGGCCGCAGAAAGGCGCAAAAGCCGGGGAAAGGGAAGCCGCGGGATTGCCCGCGCGACGGCTCATCACGGCGCCGGCGAGGGTGTCGGCGGCGCGCGGTTGAGCGCCGCCCCGAGCCAGCCGCCGCCCTGGCGCTTGTAGGCTTCGAATCCCGCCGGGCCGAGCGCGCGAATCAGCCGGTCGCGCGCCTCGAGTCCGAGGGCGGAGACCTGGACGTCGCGCTGGTTGGGCGTCAGATCGCGGTCCCGGTCGAGCGCGTTGAGTTTCGGGCTGTATTCCTTCTGCACCGCGATCACCTCGGTCGCCACGTGCGGCGGCAGGTTGAGGCTGGCGGTGAAGGTGCGCGTCTGCTGCAGCAGGTGATCGTTGGCTTCCTGCAGTTCCGCGTAGCGGGCGTCACCGAGTGTGCGGCGCAGCTGTTCGTCGAGCTGGCGCTCTGCCGCCTCCCGGACCCGCCGGGCCTCGGCGACGTTTCCCCGCGCGTCGGTGACGCCGGCGCCCGCCTCGAGGGTGGACTTGAAAAGTGGATACAGCGCGCGAAACTCGGCCTCGGAGGCGGCGAACTGCCCGAGTTTGCCGCGCAGGCGGTGCGCCGCGGGACTGTTGCGCAGGTCGTAGTTGAGCAACTCGTCCGGCGTGAGCAGGCGTTCGATGTCCGCGCGCTTTTCGCGGGCCAGCAGTTCGAGGCGGGCGCGGTGATCGGCGGACCCGCGATCGGTGCCCTCGGCGAACGGGTGCTCCTCGAGATCGGCGTAGTCGGCGAAGATCTTCTTCAGCTGCGCGACTTTCGTCTCCGGCAATCCGCCGAACTGGCGGCGATGAGCGGTTTCGTCCATCTCCAGCTCGTTGCCGCTGACCTCGCGCAGCAGCCGGCGCTGTTCGCGGCCGAGTTCCTGCAGGGCGGACAGGGTCGCCGGGTCGCCGCGCGGCATCGGGTTGCGCCAGTATTCATCGCTTCCCGCCACTCCCAGCAGTTCCGCCTGCCGGCGCTGAAAGCCGCGGTGGACGAGCGTGGCGAGCACGGCGCGGACGACGTCAGGGGCAAGACCCTGGGCCTCCAGGCGGGTGCGCAGCGCCTTGAATTCCGCCTCGGTGGCCGGCAGGGCCGGTGCCGGGGCGACGGCGGGAGAGGTACCTG
>JANOEW010000073.1:0-2452 GCA_031413475.1 Amaricoccus sp. | reverse complement strand
CGAGCAGCGCGCGGAACGCGTCGCGATCGGAGGGCGTGGTGATGACGAGGATGTCCCGGATCCCGGCCATCATCAGCACCGACAGCGGGTAGTAGATCATCGGCTTGTCGTAGAGCGGCAGGAGCTGCTTGGAGATCGAATGGGTGATGGGATAGAGCCGCGTGCCGGAGCCGCCGGCGAGGACGACGCCCTTGCGGGTCGGCGTGGGTATCTGCGACGTCATCCGGCGCTCCTGACTTTGAGGCCAACCGTAACGGGCGGCGGCAAATGTGGGCCGGGGTTAGTCAGGCCATCGCGCCGCGTCCAGCGCCTTCGCACGTCATGGTGACCGGGGTGGCGGCGCGGCCACCGTCGCGGACAAAAGCCGCCGACGCCGGCCCGGCTGCTTGTCTGGTCCGCGGATTGGTTTACCCTTCTCGAAAACCGCAATCGAGCAGAGCGACTTCGGGATGATCCGCCAGCGGCAGCGCTCCTTTTCGGCGATCGTTTTTGCCGCGGCGACGGTCGCCGCGACGGCGCCGGCGGCCGGTTTCGAGCTGTTCGGCTTCCGGCTCTGGGGCAAAGCCGCGGAGGAGCAGGACGACGGCTTCGAGGTCATCGACCCGCTGCCCTTCACCGTCGAGTTCGAGGTGTCCGGCGGGTCCGACGATCTGGCGCGGGCGCTCGAAACCGCCTCGGGGCTGTGGAGCGGGCAGGATCGGCCGGCGTCCGGCCGCGGCGGACTGCTCGCCCGCTCGAAGGGCGACTACCGTCGCATTCTGGCCGCGCTCTACAACGAAGGCTACTACGGCGGCGAGATCTCGATCCTGCTCGCCGGGCGCGAGGCGGCTGACCTGACGCTCGACAGCCCGATGCCCGCGGTCGTGCCGGTGACGATCCGGGTGCGGCCGGGGCCAGGGTTCAAGTTCGGCCAGGCGGTGATCGTGAACGCGCCGCCGCGGGATGTCGGCGCGAACGACGTGGTCGAGGATCCGATCGGCGACACGTTCCGCACCGGGGCCCGGGCCGACGCCGGCGTGATCTCGCTCGCCTCAGCCACGGCGATCGAACGCTGGCGACAGGTCAGCCACGCCAAGGCGAGCGAGACCGGCCGCTCGGTGGTGGCCGATCACGCGACCACCCGCCTCGACGCGATCATCACGCTCGACCCCGGCCGGTCGGCGGACTTCGGCCGCACCCGCGTGACCGGAACCCGGCGGGTCGATCCCGGCTTCGTCGCCTACATGGCCGACCTGCCCGAGGGCGCGAGCTTCGATCCCGACCGCATCCAGGCGGCGGAGGACCGGCTGTCGCGGCTCGGGGTGTTCCGCTCGGTGCGGCTGGTCGAAGCCGAAGCGATCGCGCCCGACGGCTCGCTCGAGATGACCGTCGAGGTCGAGGATCGTCGACCGCGCACCGTCGGCTTCGGCGGCACGATCTCGACCATCGAGGGTCTCGGCGTGGAGGCGTTCTGGGAGCATCGCAACCTGTTTGGCCGGGCCGAACGGGTGCGCTTCTCGGCGAGCGTCACCGGCTTCGGCGTGACCGGCGGCGCCGGCGACTTCGACTATGCCGGCGGCGTCAGCTTCCTGCGGCCCGGGGTGATCAACCCGGACGTCGCCTTCGTCGCCTCGCTGACCGGGCGGCGGCTCGACCTCGACACCTACCGCGAGCAATCGCTGACCGCGACGGTCGGGCTGCAGCGCGCCTTCGCGCGCAACATCAACGGCGAGCTCGGTTTCGCCGTGACTTCTGCGCGGTTCCGCGACTTCTTCGGGGTGCGCGAGTTCCTCATGCTCGGGCCCTACGCTCGCGGTGACTACGACCGCCGCGACGACATCCTCGACCCAACGCGCGGCTACTACCTCGCCGCCGAGGCCAATCCGTTCTACGAGGCCGAGTTCGAGAACTTCGCCGCCCGCGGCACGCTGGAAGGCCGGGCTTACCACGGCTTCGGCCTCAAGAAGCGCGTCGTGCTGGCGGCGCGCGCCAAGATCGGCAGCTACGTCGGGCCTTCGGACAACGCCAGCCCGCCGGACCAGCTGTTCTTCGCCGGCGGGGCCGGCTCGGTGCGCGGCTACGCTTTTCGCTCGATCGGCGTCGAGGTCGAGAACGCCCGGGGGAAAACCGGCACGGTCGGCGGCCGCAGCCTGCTCGAAGGCTCCGGCGAGGTTCGGTTCCGGGTCGGCGAGCGCTTCGGCGGCGTCGGCTTCCTCGACTGAAAACAGCGACAGCTCCGAGCGCAGCATTCGCGAATGGTTTGAACGCAAGCTGATCACACCGGATAACATCCGCGGTCAAGTGCGCATGGGCATCGAAATGAGCGATGGCCTGCCAAATGCGGCTGTGCGCCTGTTGGAAAACGCTCACATCATCCGCGCCGAACAACGCGTCGGACAGACCTGGTTTGAGCTGGCCCACGACCGCCTGATCGAGCCAGTGCGCAGCGACAACAAGGACTGGTTCAAAGGCA
>JANOEW010000072.1:0-11270 GCA_031413475.1 Amaricoccus sp. | reverse complement strand
CCGGCGGCAGGGCGGCGGGGCGGGTTTCCTTCTGGCGCTGGTGCTGGCGGGCGCAGGGCTCGGCGCTTACCTGCAGGCGGACGTCCTGGCCGCCCGCGCCCCGGCCGCGGCCCCAGCGCTGGCCGGGCTGGTCGAAGGCGTCGATGCGGCGCGGCTCTGGCTCGAGACACGCCTCGGGTCGATCCGCGACCGGTTGACGGGGGCCTGACCGCCCCCGCAGGCGCTTCGACGCCCCGGAACGCCGCGCCGCCCGTCCAGGCCCTTCGATCGGACGCGGTCAGAACCGTTCGAGCAGTCGGCGGAGGTAGTCGAGCTCGAGCTCCGGCCGGGCGAGGTCGCCGGAGCGGCGGCGGATCTCGTCGAGTAACCCGCGGGCGCGGGCGGCGGCGTCGGCTCCGGGGACCATCTGCTCGTTGGCGCCGACGTTGCCCTGCGCCCCGAGGGGTCGTCCGAGCGGGTCGTTGCGTCCGTCGGAAAACGCCTCGCCCTCGGCGCCGGGCTCGCCGTTCCGGGATCCGGTTTCGGCCTCGCGCATGTCCCGGGCCATCTCGCGCATGCCCTCGCGCAGGTTGTCGATCGCGTCGGACTGCCGGTCGAGCGCGCCGGCGGTGTCGCCCTCGCGCAGGTCGCCCTCGGCCGCGCCCATGTCGCGCTCGGCCTGGCGCACCGCCTCGCGCGCCGCCTCGCCCGCCTCGCCCGGCAGCGCGCCCTGCAGATCTTCCGTCAGCTGGCGCAGCGCTTCCTGACGCTCGGCCAGGCCGGGGGCGTCGCCGGGCTGGTCGCCGCTCTCGCCCTGCTGCCGCCCCTGCGCTTGCCCCTCACCGGGCGACTGGCCCTGGCCCTGTTCCTGGCCGCGGCCTTGGCGGAACTGCCGCTGCAGCTCCTGAAAGCTGTCGTCCGCGAGGCCCTGCTGCTCGCGCAGCGCGTCCCCGAGGTCCTGCATCGACTGCTCGCCCTCGCCGCCCTGGCCCTCGCCGGGCTGGCCCTGACCACCTTCGGCGAGCTGCATCTCCATGTTCTCGAGCATCTGCTGGAGCATCTCCAGCAGCGCCTCGGCCTCGGCGCGGCGGCCCTGCTCGGACAGCTCCTGGATGCGGTCCATCAGCGCCTGGATCTGGTCCTGGGTCATGGTCTGACCCGGCGGCGATCCCTCGGCCTGCTGCTGCTCGCCGTTGCGGACCGCCTCCTGGGCGAGCTGCTCCATGTAGTCGCGCGTCGCCTGGCGCAACTCGTCCATCAGCTGGGCGATCTCCTCGTCGGAGGCGTCGCTCCGCAGCGCCTCCTTCAGCCGTTCCTTGGCGCGGGCCAGCCGCTCGGCGGCGTCGCCGAGGCTGCCCTCCTCGAGCAGGAGCGCCGCCTGCCACAGCATCTCGGCGACGTCTTCGACCTGCGCCGTGTTGTCGGGGCGGGCGGCGGCGGCGTGCAGACGGCGGATGGCGATCCGGGTTGCAAGATAGGCGCGCTCGCTCGTGAACAGTCCCTCCGGCGCATGGGTGACGGCGCGCAGGACCTTGACCACTCGCGGTGCGTTCGCGGGGGTCCAGAGCAGGTCGCGGCGCTGTTCGACCAGCGCGGCGGCGACCGGGTTGTAGAAGCGCCGACCCGGCAGCGTGGCGGTCAGACCGTCGCGCACGCCGTCCTGGCCGAGCGCGTCCTCTGCGGTCAGGCGCAGGGTGACGGGCAGGCCGGCCCAGGGGTGCTTGGAGAAGTCCTCGACCAGAGTCTCGGCGATGTCTTCGGTCCCACGCGCCATCGGCAGCGGCAGGTCGAACGCCAGCGCCGGGCGCGGAGCCGGCGCGACCGCGAGGCCGTGGCGGCGATCGACGGCGTCGAGGTCGAGCGTGATCTCGGCCCGCGCGGCGACGACGCCGTAGTCGTCGGTGGCGGCGAAGGACAGCTGGGTCTCACCGGTGGCGGCGCGGCCGACCGGTTCGGCGAGGTCGATCTCCGGCGGCGAATCAGGCTGCATGACGAAGGACCACACCCCGAGCTGCGCCGCGCCCTGGCTCAGCGCGATCGAACCGCTCTGCGTCACGTCGAACGTCGCCACCGCGATGCCTTCGGCGGCCTCCGCCAGGCCGGCGGCGTCGGCGGCCCCGACGCTCTGCTCGAGGGAGAAGCGATCGGCATCGCCGTAGACCCGCACGGTGACGACCGTTCCCTGGGGCACGACGACGGCGGGCTCGGGCGGAACCTCGGGCAGGTAGAGCGTCGGCCGGCCGGTGTAGGCTGGCGGCTCGGCCCAGGCTTCGAAGCTCGGGCCGCTCGCGACTGCAGCGGCCCCCGACGGCGCGATCACGGCGCCGAGGCCGGCGATGGGGTCGCCGCGGGCGAACAGGAGCGCGGCGCCCAGGGCGACGAGGGCCGCGAGGCGCAACGCCCAGGGGTCGTCGCGCGCGAGGCGCAGGTCGGGGCGCACCGGTCTTGCCTGCGCGGCGAGCCGCCGCATGCGCGCAAGATGCGCCGCCCAGACCGTTCGCGCGTCTGGGTCGTCCGCGCCAAGCGCCGGGCGGTCGGCCAGCGCGGCGAGCGGGCGGCCCGGCAGACCCGCGTCGACCCGTGCGCGAGCTTCGGCGAGGACAGGCCAGCGAAATCGGCGCAGGCCGTAGATGCCCAGCGCGAGCGCGGCGAGACCGGACAGGCACAGCCCGGCGATCAGCGCGCTCCGCGGCAGGGCCTCGGCGGCGCCGAAGGCGATCACGGCCCAGGCGGCCGCGGCCAGCGAGCCGAGCGGCCAGAACGCGCGAAGCCCGCGCTCGAGCGCCATGCCGGCGCGGGTTCGGCGCACCACCGCCTCGATCGGATCGCCAGTCCTCGCCGCCCTGCGCGCCACGGCCATCCGCCTCATACCTAGTCCTGCGCCGCCGGCGCAGAGATGCCCCGAACAATCCAAGCCGGGATGGTATCGCGATTGAGGATTTCGTCAAAGCTCGGACGCGACCTGACGACGTCGAAGTGATCGCCCGAGACCAGCACTTCGGGCGCGAGCGGCCGGGTGTTGTATTCGGAAGCCATCACCGCTCCATAGGCTCCCGCCGAGCGGAACGTCACCAGTTCACCCGCGGCCATCGGCGGCAACGCCCGGGCGCGCGCGAAGGTGTCGCCGGTCTCGCAGACCGGGCCGACCACGTCGTAGGCCGCGGTCGCGGCCCCGGGCGCGGCCTCGGCGACAGGCACGATGTCGTGCCAGGCGTCGTACATCGCCGGGCGGATCAGGTCGTTCATGGCGGCGTCGAGGATCAGGAAGTCGCGGCCCTCGCCGCGCTTGACGTAGATCACCTCGGCCAGCAGCACGCCGGCGTTGCCCGCGATCAGCCGACCGGGCTCGATCTCGATCTCGCAGCCGAGGTGGCCGACGGTGCGGCGGATCACCTCGCCGTAGTCGAACGGCAGCGGCGGGGCGTCGTTGCTGCGCGTGTAGGGGATGCCGAGCCCGCCGCCGAGGTCGAGCCTGCGGATGTCGTGGCCGTCGGCGCGCAGCGCGAGGGTGAGCTCGGCCACCTTGGCGAAGGCGTGCTCGTAGGGGGCGAGGTCGGTCAGCTGGCTGCCGATGTGGACGTCGATGCCCACGACCTCGATCCCTGGCAGCCGCGCCGCTTCGGCGTAGACGGCGCGGGCGCGGGCGATCGGCACGCCGAACTTGTTCTCGGACCGGCCGGTGGCGATCTTGGCGTGGGTCCGCGCGTCGACGTCGGGGTTCACCCGGATCGTGATCGGCGCCACGCGGCCGAGGGCGGTCGCGACCTCGGACAGCGCCGCCAACTCGGGCTCGGACTCGACGTTGAACTGGCGCACGCCGCCCTCGAGCGCGAGGCGCATCTCGGCGCGGGTCTTGCCGACGCCGGAAAAGACGATGCGCCCGGGCGCCACGCCGGCGGCCCGGGCGCGGCGGTATTCGCCGCCCGAAACCACGTCCATGCCCGCGCCGAGCGACCCCATCAGCGCCACGACCGCGAGGTTGGAGTTCGCCTTCATCGCGTAGCAGATCAGGTGCGGCAGCCCCGCCAGCGCCGCCTCGAAGACCCGGAAGTGGCGGGTCAAAGTGGCGGCGGAGTAGACGTAGACCGGGGTGCCCACGGCGGCGGCGATGTCGGGCAGCGGCACGTCCTCGGCGTGCAGCACGCCGCCGCGGTAGAGGAAGTGATCCATCAGCCGCGCCGCCGCGATCGTAGGAACAGGTGCAGCGGCAGGCCGCAGGCGACGCCGATCCCGAAGGTGGCAAGCGCCGCGACGAGCAAGATCCAGTCCCGGCGCGACGCGGCCTCGGCCACGATCCAGACCGTGAGCGCGACCGCCGCGATTGTCAGGCCCCAGACCAGGCCCGACGCGGCGTCGTTGGCGTTCCAAGCCGCGACCATGCCGCCGAAGCTCCAGCCATTCGCCCGCAGCCAGCCGACGAAGTAGGTCATCGGCAGCACCGCGCCGAGGATCGCGAGGCCGAGGTAGGTCAGGCGGAGCAGGGACATCGGCGGCGGACCTCGCAACGGCTCGCGCCGGACCTAGCCCGCCCGCCGCGGGCCATCAAGTCATTCGACTTTGATGTGGTAGATCTGCCAGATCCACCAGTCGTCGTTCATCTCGGCGAGGTCGGCCCGCTCGGCGCGGGGGAAGACGATCTGGGTCGGGCCGAAGTTGCCGATCCCGAGCGGCTTGCCGTCGCGGGCGAGCGCCACCACGGCGCCCTTGTCGGTCAACTCGGCGCGCGGGGCCTCGACCGCGTATCCGTCCATGGCCTGGATGGTGACGGTCTCGCCCGTGGCGCCGGCGGCCGTCAGCACGTCGGCGAGCAGCGGGCCGGTGAACGCGACGGTGGCGCCGCCCATGGGAAAGTCGGTGCGCACGGTCGCCTGCGGCAGCGCGGCGAGGGCGTCGACGTCGAACTCCATCGCCTTGTCGAAGGCGACGTCGTTGAAGACGAACAGCTTGTCGTGCTCGGGGTCCACGGGGCCGCGGTTCGCGTTCCCCACTGCGCCGGTGACGGTCAGCAGCACCGGACCGGCGGCGAAGGCGGCGGGCGCGCCTACCAGGGCGACGAAGAGGGCGGCGGCGAGGGTTCGGACGGGCTGGATCATGGTCGGTCTCCGGGTCTGGGCTCCGCAGGCCGCCCGCCCCGAGGCCCGGCCCGCGTCAGCGCGCGGCCTGCGCCTCGTCGGTCTCGGGAGGGACCGGGTCCCCCTTAAGCCCGCAGGCCGCCAGCGCCGCGAGCGCGAGGCCGAACAGGATCCCCCGCCGCAGGGTTCGGCCGCTCATCCGAGGGCCGCGCGCCAGCGGGCGATCTGCGCGCGCACCTGAGCGGGCGCCGTGCCGCCGTAGCTTGCCCTGCTCGCCACAGAGTTGTCTACACCCAACACGTCATAAACCTCCGCGATAATGCCGGGGTGGGCCGCCTGCATCTCCGCCAGCGTCAGGTCGGGTAGGTCGACGCCGCGCGCCTCGGCGGCCTTGACCAGCGCTCCGGTGACGTGGTGCGCCTCGCGAAACGGCAGGCCGAGGCGGCGGACAAGCCAGTCGGCCAGGTCGGTGGCGGTGGAGAAGCCCGACGCGGCGGCGGCGCGCAGCACGTCGGGCCGGGGGCGCAGGTCGCGGGTCATGCCCTCCATCGCGGCGAGCGCCAGCATTAGGGCGTCGGCGGCGTCGAACACCGCCTCCTTGTCCTCCTGCATGTCTTTGGAATAGGCGAGCGGCAGACCCTTCATCACCGTGAGCAGCGCGACCAGCGACCCGGTGATGCGGCCGGGCTTGGCGCGGATCAGCTCGGCGGCGTCGGGGTTCTTCTTCTGCGGCATGATCGACGAGCCGGTGGAGAAGCGGTCCGAGAGCGCCACGAAGCGGAACTGCGTGGTGGACCAGATCACCAGCTCCTCGGCGAAGCGCGACAGGTGTGTGGCGCAGATCGCCGAGGCGCTCAGGAATTCGAGCGCGAAGTCGCGGTCCGAGACCGCGTCGAGCGAGTTGGCCATGGGTCGGGCGAAGCCGAGCGCTTCGGCGGTCATGTGGCGGTCGATCGGGAACGATGTGCCGGCCAGCGCGGCGGCGCCGAGCGGGCATTCGTTCATTCGCGCTCGGGCGTCGCGGAAGCGGCCGCGGTCGCGGTCGAGCATCTCGACGTAGGCAAGCATGTGGTGGCCCCAGGTCACCGGTTGCGCGACCTGAAGATGGGTGAAGCCGGGCATCACCATGTCCGCGCCCGCCTCGGCCTGGGCGAGGAAAGCGCGCATCAGCGCGGTCAGGCCATCTATCGCGGCGTCGCACTGGCCGCGGACCCAGAGGCGGAAGTCGGTGGCGACCTGGTCGTTGCGCGAGCGGGCGGTGTGCAGGCGGCCGGCGGGCTCGCCGATAAGCGCCGTGAGGCGGCTCTCGACGTTCATGTGGATGTCCTCGAGCGCGGTCGAGAACGGGAAGTCGCCGGCCTCGATCTCTGACAACACCGTGAGCAGGCCTTCCCGGATCGCCGCCGCGTCGCTATTGCTCACGATGCCCGTGGCTCCGAGCATGGCGGCATGGGCGCGGCTTGCCGCGATGTCCTGGGCCGCAAGGCGCCTATCGAAGTCGATCGAGGCGTTGATCGCCGCCATCACGGCGTCGGGTCCCGCGGCGAAGCGGCCGCCCCACATCGTGTTGGCCGAGGTCTTGTCGTCTCCCATGAAGTCCTGCCCGTTCCGAAAGGTTTCGTCGTGATCCTGCGCGCCCTCATGGTCCCCGCCCTCGTCTACACCGCCGCGCTGGTCGCGGCAAACCCGGCCGCCGCGCAGGTGCTGGACGCCGGCGCGCGCGCGGAGATCGAGGCGCTGCGCGAGGGGGACATGCGCAAGCTGGTGGTCCACGCGGCGGCGGCGCCGGTCCCGGCGGTGACGTTTGAGGCGCCCGACGGCGCGGAGACGACGCTGGCCGCGTCGGACGGCCGGGTGCGGCTGGTGAATTTCTGGGCCACCTGGTGCGCGCCGTGCCGCGAAGAGATGCCGGCTTTGGAGGCTTTGCAGGCGGCGCACGGAGGGCCGGACTTCGAGGTGCTGCTGGTCGCGACCGGGCGCAACAGTTCCGAGGCGATCGAGCGGTTCTTCGCGGAGGCGGGGATCGAGGAGCTGGAGACGGCGCTCGACCCGCAGAGCGCGCTCGCCCGGGCGATGGGCGTGCCGGGCCTGCCGGTGACGGTGATCCTGAACCGCGAGGGCGACGAGCTCGCCCGGCTGACCGGCGGGGCCGACTGGAACGGCGCCAGCGCCCGGGCCATCGTGGCGGACTTGCTGGCCCGATGAGGCGCATTCACCGTGAATATTCGGCAAGTGATTGATTCTGAACGCTGTCTTCTTTCGTTAACCAGATAGCCGTCTCCGCCCGGTTTCTTCCGAGCCGGGACCGGGCAGGTCAACTGCCTCGCGCAACCCCTGTTCGAAGGCTTCCGGAGGGGCGGTCAGGTCGATGGTCCTGAACCGCATCAGGTGGCCCTGCACCTCCATCGCTTCATCGACGGCGCCGCCGGTCTGGGGGTGCAGCAGCATCCCTTCGCTGGTCAGGCTGGCCGGGTCTCCGGCGCGCTCCTGCGTGCGCAGATACGTGTAGAGTTGATAGAGATACCCGCTTTTCAGGATCTGATCCCGGTAGTCGAGCGGGTCAGAATATGCGTGAACTTCGTGTCGATCACGATCCGCCGTCCCGTGGCGGGGTGGTTCAGTTCAATGTCGGTCTTCATGCCGGGCAGGATGGCCGCGATCCCCGGGGACCGCCAAGAGGCAGGCCAGGCCAGCCGCCGCCCCTGAGCGACCCGCCACCCCCGGGGCGCGAGTTCCAGCCGCAGGGCGTTGCCCACCGCGCGCTCGAACAGGCGGCGGACGAGGCGATCCTGCGTGTCCGGAGTCGCGCCGACCACGCCTCCGGCTGATTCCGTCGGAATGACGGACTCGAAAACCATGCGGGCGAGTGCGACCATGAAACGGTCGGCGTTTTCGTTCCTGCCGATCTGGTCGCTGGCCAGTTCGCCCCATGACGGGCGCTGACCCGACACGTCCATCCGGGCGAAATCCCCGGCCAACTGGCGGCAGCGATGCGCCACATCGCCATCCTGCACCCGCGCGCCCAGCCGGTCGAGGGCGCCGCGCACCAGCCGATTGCGCGGCGTGTTCATCGTATGCTCTTCGAAGCGGCAGGCGATTTGCCCGCGCTCCATCAGGCCGCGCGAGGTCGTCTCCAGCAGGTCGATCCGTCCGCGCACGCGTGACAGGACGGCGGCTCGGGGGCGATAACCGCGGCTGAGGTTTCGTCGCAGGCGTTCTTCGAGCACCTTGACCAGAAGGCGCGCCAACAGGTCGGGCAGGTCACGGGCCGCCTCGACCTCGCTGTCGAACCGGTCGCGGAGTTCGACCAGATCGGCGGAATAGAGGAAGAGCAGCCAGATGTTGCGCAGAGGAATCGGGTCGGCCATTACAGCCCCAAACGCAGGGCCTGAACGGCCTCGCGGGCGCGGTCGGGGGCGTCGAACCAGTATTCCTCCAGCAGGGGGCCGATTTCCGTCTCGATCACCCCGCGGAACCACGCACGGGGATCGGGCACGTCCTCTTCCGGCGGGGTGACGTAGGAATGGCCGAGGCGGAACTGCGGCCCCAAGGCGCGATCCTGCGCGATCGTGTCGTTCAGCGTGGTCATCCGGTCACGGATCAAAGCGATCACGTCATCGGGCAGGCCTCGGTCACGGCACCAGTCCGACCAGGCTTGATTGAGGAGCGGCTCAAGCGTGACAAAGGCGAAGCGGCGGCGCAGGGCGAGGTCGACCATCGCCAGCGACCGGTCGGCGATGTTCATCGTACCGATGATATAGAGGTTGTCGGGAACGTGGATCTTCTCCCCCGGGACCCGGCGATAGGCCAGTTCCATCGCATCGGCGCGGCTGCGCTTGGTGTTTTCCAGAAGCGTCAGCATCTCGCCAAAGACCTGCGCGGGATTGCCCCTGTTGATTTCTTCGATAACGAGGACATGCGGCAGGTCCGGCTGCGCCCGGGCGGCCTCGACCACCTGCAGGAAAATCCCGTCGGTCAGCACAAGACCCGCGCTTGAGGGGCGATAGCCGCGAACGAAGTCCTCATAGGACAGCGACGGGTGAAACTGGACCGACCTAAGCTGATCCGCGCGCGGGGTCTTTCGCCCGATCAGCGCGCGGGCAAGGCGCTTGGCCAGCCAGGTCTTCCCAGTGCCCGGCGGCCCCTGCAGGATCAGGTTCTTCTTCGCAAGCAGCAGGTCGATCAGGCCCGCAAGCGCGGCCCGGTCAAGAAAGGCGCCCTCAGTGATGATGTCGTCGATCCCGTAGACGGCGATCTCCGGGGGCTCCGCGACCTCTTCCGCATCCTCCGCCGCTTCCGCCTCGGCCTCGATTTCGCTGAGGGGGTCAACCTCCGGGGCATACTTTTCGGCCCAATAGGGATGTGCGAGAAACCGTGCGTAGTGCTGCGTGGCTCCATCGAAGGTGAAGGCCACCAGTTGCCGCGCCATGTCGTCATCTTCGAAACGGGCGCGGGCTACGGTGGTGCGGTAAGTGTAGAAATACCAGTCGCGCGGCGGGTCGATTTCTTGCCAATCGACCTCTACCGTCCGTCCATCCCCGCGGTTCGCGGTGATCGTCCCAACGGCCTTCATCCGCATGACACTGGCGGGGCGGCCGTGGGTCTCAAAGGGAACGTCGCGCTTGCGAACAAATGCGGCCTTGATGGCGATCCGGTCGCCCGGTTTCATCTGCCGGACGAGCTTGGAGAATTTGTCGGCGTAGCCGTTTTGCCAGATACCCTCGCGCAAGAACCGCTCGGTCTGGTCCCCGGCATCCCAGACCGCCCCGACAAACCAGTAGTTGACGCCGTCCGGGACGACCTCTTCATCCGGTGCTAGTTGGTCGTCTTCATCACCCTTGAAGTTGGTCCGGACGGTCCGAAAAATCTCGGCGGCGGCCTCAGACGTCAGGTCTGCTTGCCAGCCGCGCTCGGTCAGCCCCCAGACCCCCCGCTTCGGGGCATACATGAGACCAGCCTTGAAGAGGTAGAACCGCGCAAAATGAACCCGGTTCTCGAACTTGGACCCGCCGTTCTTGTTGGTCAGGGCAAGAAACTCTGCGGGGATCTCGTGGCGGGCAATGAGTTCGCCAAACACCTGGCGCGGCCGGGCCTGACCGCCGAGGTCGCGCATGATCTGCAGGATCGGGGCAAAGTAACTGACGAATTGGGGCGCGCCCGCGATCTTCTGGTCGTGCAACCCCATGCCGGTCCCCCGAAGTTATGTGCGCGGAAGGATGGCAGGGCGTGCTGGAAAGGCCAACAGAGAACACTCGCATTGCGGCAAAACGGAGACGCGTGGCGGCCTCCGCGTGGGTCAGCGGACGATCACCCGACTGCGCGGGGTCCAGCGGGCGAGGATCCAGGCGAGGTCGCGGGGGGCGAAGGCGATGCAGCCGGCCGTCGGGTGGCGCGGCTTGCGCCAGGCGTGGAGGAAGATCGCGCTGCCGGCGCCGGGCGTGACGGGCGCGCGGTTCCAGTCGAGCACGGCGACGAGGTCGTAGAGGCGGTTGGGGCGGTGCAGCGCCTCGCTGGACCGGGCGCGCGGACGGCGAACCGGGCGGTTGTAGGCCGGGTCGGCGGGGTCGTCGGACCAGCCGTCGAACGGGCCGATGCGCCGGACCGGGGCGCCGCGGACCCGCGCCGGGCGTCGGGCGCGGCGCAGGACGGTCTCGATCCGGTGGCGGCCGGCGGGGGTGATCCCGTCACCCTCGGCGCGCTTGGCGCCGACGCCGCCGCGGCCGACGGCGCAGGGGATCGCGCGGCCGCGGAACCGCGCGCCCCAGGGGCCGACGCGCAGGTGCGGGGTCACAACAGGTGGCCGCTCTTGGCCGCCTTGGTGTCTAGGTAGTCGGTGTTGAACCGGGTGCGGCCGACGCGCAGCGGCACCCGCTCGGTCACCTCGAGGCCGCAGGTCCGCATCATCGCGACCTTGGCCGGGTTATTGGTCATCAGCCGGACGGCGGCGAAGCCCATGGTCTGGAGCATGCGGGCGCCGAGGCGGAAGTCGCGCTCGTCGTCCTCGAAGCCGAGGCGGTGGTTGGCCTCGACCGTGTCGAAGCCCTGGTCCTGGAGGGCATAGGCGCGCATCTTGTTGGCGAGGCCGATCCCCCGCCCCTCCTGGTTGAGATAGAGCAGCACGCCGGCGCCCTCGGCCGCGATCTGGGCGAGGGCGGCGCGGAGCTGCGAGCCGCAGTCGCATTTCAGGCTGCCGAGCAGGTCGCCGGTGAAGCAGGCGGA
>JANOEW010000071.1:0-2048 GCA_031413475.1 Amaricoccus sp. | reverse complement strand
GCTGATGCTGCGCGCGCTCGAACGCCGGCTGCGCGCACGCGCCGGCGGCGAGCCCTGATCTGACCTCAGCCCGCCTTGGCGGCGGTGCGCGCCCCGAACAGCGCGCTCACCAGCCGGTGCGCCCGCGCCGGCGCCGCAGTCAGCGTGGCGAGCGTCGCGTCCGCGCCGATCGCGGTCACCAGCGTCGGATCGGCGGCCAACGCCTCGCCGCCAACGATCACCAGCAGGTCGGGGTTCGCCGACGCCGCGCGGGCGCGGGCGACGGTCTCGCGCAGGGCGGTCGTGTCGGGACGCACCACGACCGACAGTCCGAGCACGTCGGTCCAGCCCCGGGAGATGCGCGCGACCAGCGCGTCGGCGCTGGGATGCGGGTCTAGGGCGACGCTCCAGCCGTCGCGGCGAAAGAACTCCGCCGCCATCGCCGCGCCGAAGCCGTGCGACTCGCCGGGCGCCGGCGCGATCAGGATGCTGCGCGGCAGTTGCGGCAGGCGCCCGGCCATGGCGAGATCGAGCGCCACGAAGCGCATCATCTGCAGCAGGTTGCCGGTGGCGAGGGTGACGTCGATGAAGGTGACCTCGTCTTTGCGCCAGAGCCGGTCCAGGCGCTTGGCCGCCGGGGCGAGCAGCCCGAGCTGGAGTTGCGCGAAGCTGGCCCCGGCCTCGTAGAGGCGGTGCAACACGGCGCGCGACCGATCGCAATCCGATTTCAGCACAAGGCGGGTGAAGCCCGCGACCTCGTCGCTGATCCCGTCACCGAATCGCTCCGGTCGCACCAGCGCCGGCGCACGCAGCGCGAGGCGGGGGATGACGTGGCGTTCGACCACCCGTCGCAGCGCGCGGTCCCGCGGCGCGACGGTTACGTCTCTCGAAAGCAGAGTGTCCAGACCGCCGACGATTCCGTCCACCTGGCCCCCCCTGTTCCGACATATAATTTCGCTTGTTTCGCAGCGAATTTACGTGGGAGTTTCGGTTGCAAAATCGGCTCTGTCAACCATTCGATCGGGTCCGACCCGTGCCTTTTTCGCCCCCGGTTTCGCCCTCGGTTCCACCCGGCGCGAACCTGCCGGTTCAGCGTTCGGTGAACTTCAATTCGATGCGGCGGTTCCGCGCCAGCGCCTCGGCGGACTCGCCGGCATCGATCGGCCGAAATTCGCCGAAGCCGGTGGCGGCCAGCCGATCCGCCGGCAAACCCTGCACCAGGGTCATGTAGCGCACGACCGACAGCGCCCGCGCCTGGCTCAGCTCCCAGTTGTCCCTGAACGCGCCGCCCGAGGTCACCGGCGTGCGGTCGGTGTGGCCGTCGACCCGCAGCACCCAGTCGATCTCGGGGGGGATTTCGCCGGCGATTTCGCGGATGACCTCGGCGACGCGGGCGACCTGGGCCTGCCCCTCGCCGCCGAGCGTCGCCGAACCCGGCGCGAACAGCACCTCGGAGGGAAAGACGAACCGGTCGCCAACTACCTGCACGCCCTCGCGCGTGCCGAGAATCTCCTGCATCCGCCCGAAGAACTCCGAGCGGTAGCGGCGCAGGTCGGTCGCCTCGGCCTCGAGCCGTGCGCGTTCGCGCGCCTCCAGCTCGGCCCGCGCCTGCTGCTCGGACGCGACCCGGGCGAGCGCGGCGTTGAGGTTGGCGCCCAGCGACTCGATCCGGACCTGCGCCGCGGTGTCCTGCTCCGCGGCCGAATCGAGCAGCCCCTGCAGCCCGTCGAGCTGGCGGCGCAGCTCCGCGGTCTGCTGGTTGAGCAGCGCCACCTGCCGTTGCGCCTGCGCCGAGACCTGCTGCTGGTCCGCGAGCAGCGCGTTCGCCTGGGCAAGCTGCGCCGCGCGCCGCTCGGCCTCGCTCAGCGCGTCGGTCCGCGCCCCCGACAGCGCGTCCCGCGCCGCCTCGGCGGCGGCGAGCAGCGTCAGCGTCTCCTCGGCGCGCCTGCGCTCGGCCTCGAGGCTCAGGGTCATCGCCGTCAGCTCGGTGTCGGCGGTCGCCAGCCGCTCGCGCAGCGCCGCCGCCGCCGCAGCCTCGGGCAGCCGTGCTGCTTCGGCTTCGTCGAGCG
>JANOEW010000070.1:0-1663 GCA_031413475.1 Amaricoccus sp. | reverse complement strand
GCCAGGGCGCGGCGACGAGCGCCGACAGGGCGTCGGGCGCGAGCGACGGCACCGGCTTGCGGTAGCGTTCGGCGAGCTTGCGGAGGAAGTGCATCGCCAGCAGCGGAATGTCCTCGCGCCGCTCGGCGAGCGAGGGCAACCGCAGCGACACGACGTTGAGCCGGTAGTAGAGGTCCTCGCGGAACAGGCCGGTCGCGCGCGCCGCGTCGAGGTCGCGGTGCGTGGCCGAGATCACACGCACATCGACGGGGATCGCCTGTGTCGCCCCGACCGGCCGGACCTCCCCTTCCTGGAGCGCTCGCAGCAGCTTCACCTGCAGAGGCACCGGCATGTCGCCGATCTCGTCGAGGAACAGCGTGCCGCCGTCGGCCGCCTGGAACAGTCCCTTGTGCGCCTGCACCGCGCCGGTGAACGCGCCGCGCGCGTGCCCGAACAGCTCGGACTCGAGCAGTTCGCCGGGAATCGCGCCGCAATTGACCGCGACGAACGGCTTCGACGCGCGTTTGCCGGCCCGATGGATCGCCTGGGCGAGCAGTTCCTTGCCGGTGCCCGAATCGCCGGTGACCATCACCGAGGCGTCCGAGTCGGCCACGAGCCGCGCCTGGCGCAGGAGGTCGTCCATGCCCGGATTGCGCGTGATGATCGGGGAGCGCCAGCCGTCGTCCGCGGCGCTGCCGCGCTCGCCGCCGGACAGCGACACCGCAGTGGCGATCTTCTGCAGCAGCTCCTTGCTGTCGAACGGCTTGGTGAGGAAGCCGAAGACACCGCGCTGGGTCGCGTCGACCGCGTCGGGGATGGTCCCGTGCGCGGTGAGGATGATCACCGGCATCGCCGGATGCTGGCGGTGCAGCGTCTCGAACAGCTGCATCCCGTCGATGCCCGGCATCCTCAAGTCGGTGAGCACCAGCGCGGGCCGCGTGACCGCGATCGCCGCCAGCGCGTCCTCGCCGCTCGCGGCCGTGCGCACCCGGTACCCGGCCGAGGTGAGCCGCAGGCTGATGAGTTTCAGGAGGTCGGGATCGTCGTCGACCAGCAGCAGCTCGTCGTTCGTCATCGTGGGGTTCCTGCGCGCATGTTCATCGGCCTCCGCTTCCGCCGCCGCCGCCCCCGCCGCCGCCGCCGCCGCCGCCGCTGCGTACGCGATCGCGCAGGAGGCTGCGCTCCATTTCCCGCAGCGCCTCGAGCTTCTGCAGGGCCTCGGTCGCCTTCTTCTGTTCGTCGCGCACCATCCGCACACGATCGTTGATCTGCATCGCGAGTACCGCGGCGAGCGACTTGACCGGCGTCGGGCCGCCGCCGCTCTTCGCCACGTTTTCGAGCAGCTGCAGCGCCCGTTGGTCGTCCTGCGCGCTGCCTTGGGCGAGCGTGAACAGGATGGCGAGCCGCACCCGGTTGGCATCGTTGCGTTCGCGCCCGAGTTGCGCGGCCATGCCGTTGAGCTCGCGCTTCAGTTCGTCCGGCCCGTAGCCGTTGTACCGCTGCAGATCGACGACGAGCACGAGGAGCGCCTCGTCGTCCGGATTGACGCGCGGCGTCAGGTCCGGCAGCCGCGTCGGGGCTGCGGCCGCGAACACGGTCGAGCCCGGCGCGCCGCTCGAGGGAGCCGGCTCCGCCGTGGCCGGAGCCGGCACGACCGGGGCAGGCAGGACGGGCGCGGGAAGCA
>JANOEW010000069.1:0-2672 GCA_031413475.1 Amaricoccus sp. | reverse complement strand
GGCAACGCCGCCGCGGTGATCCTGCCCGCCTCGACCGCGGCGGTCGCCCGCGCGGTCGCGCTCTGCGCCGCGGCGCGGGTGGGCGTGGTGCCGTTCGGCGGCGGCACCGGCCTGGTGGGCGGCCACACGCCGACCGAGGGGCCGGCGCCGATCCTGTTGTCGCTCGAGCGGATGAACCGCATCCGCGAGGTCGATGCGGCCGGAAACCTGATGATCGCCGAAGCCGGCGTGATCCTCGCCGACGTCCAGGCGGCGGCGCGCGGCTGCGGGCGGCTGTTTCCGCTCACGCTCGCCTCCGAGGGCTCGGCGCGGATCGGCGGCCTGCTCGCGACCAACGCCGGCGGGGTCGGGGTGCTGCGCTACGGCAACGCGCGCGACCTGTGCCTCGGGGTCGAGGCGGTGATGGCTGATGGCCGGGTGATGCACGGGCTCGGCCGGGTCCTCAAGGACAACCTCGGCTACGATCTGCGCCATCTCCTGATCGGCTCGGAGGGCACGCTCGGCGTCATCACCGCGGCGAGCCTGCGGCTGTTCCCGCTGCCAGCCGAGACCGCCGCCGCCTGGGTGTGCGTGCCCGGGCCCGCGGCGGCGCTCGGCCTGCTGGAACGGCTGCGCGATCGGCTGGGGCAGTCGGTTTCCGCCTTCGAGCTGATCCATCGCCGCGGGTTCGAGTTCCTCGCCGAGACGATGCCGCAAGTCGCGGTTCCGCTGGCCGAGCCTCCGGACTGGATGGTGCTGCTCGAGGCGGCGGACGGGCCCGGCGCCGAGGTCGGCCCGCGGCTCGAGGCGGCGCTGGCGGAGGCGCTGGACACCGGGCTCGCCACCGACGCGCTGGTGGCCCAGAACGAGGCACAGCGGCGCGCGTTCTGGACCGTACGCGAGACCATCCCTGAAGCGAACCGACGCATCGGCTCGGTGTCGAGCCATGACGTCTCGCTGCCGCCCGGCCGCATCCCCGCGTTTCTGACCAAGGCGGACGCAGCAGTCGCGGCGCTCGATCCGACGCTCCGGGTGAACTGCTTCGGACATCTCGGCGACGGCAACCTGCACTACAACGTTTTCCCCGGGCGCGGGCGCTCGCGGGCGGACTACGAGGCTGCGCGGCCGGCGGTGAAGGCGGCGGTGCACGACCTGGTCGACGCGCTCGGCGGCTCGGTCGCGGCCGAGCATGGGGTCGGTCGGATCAAGACCGACGACCTGATCCGCTACGGCGATCCGGTGAAGGTCGAGGTGATGCGCGCGATCAAGGCGGCGCTCGATCCGCTGGGCATCCTGAACCCCGGCGCCGTTCTGCAGGCGGACCCGGGCCGGGATGTCAGCTGATCGCCTCGGCGCCGCAGGTCAGCGGCGCGTCGGAGGCGCCGGACATGATCTGCAGCGCGCCGGTCTCGGCGCCGTTGCGGGTCTCGAGGATCAGGATCTCCGCGCCGAGCCGGGCGTGACGGAAACAGGAGGTGCCCTCGCCCTCCCAGTGGAAGCAGTAGAGCGGCGCCGTGTAGTCCCAGGTGCCTTCGAGGCAGGCGCCGTCGTAGAACTGAAGCGTGACCCGGTTGCCGCCGGCGTGGTAGCGCTCCAGCGCCCAGAACTCGCCGCCGATCGTGTAGGTGAGGGTGCGGCCGGCGGTCATCGCGGTCCATTCCTCGACCGGAATGTCGGCGAGGCCGGCGAGCGGGTTCGCGGTAGGCTCGGTTGCGGGCTCGGTGGCGGCGGCGAGCGCGGGCAGGGTTGCGAGAACGGCTGCGGCGATCGTGAGGCGCATGGCTGACGAACTCGGACTATTGCCCGAGCGACCTTAGCCGGGGCCGGCTCCGGGCGCCAGCACGATCGGGTTTATCGTGAGCCCGGAGTTAACCGTCTGATCTTGTTCGAGGCGCGTGAACGCCGCCCGGCGACTCACGCGCGAGGGTCGGCGCGAGCCCGTGGGCCGAGGCGCAAAGCGCTTGCCTTGAAATGACGCGCCTGATCGACGCGTTCCTCGGGGTGCACGTCCTTCCGCCGCGCGCCGAGTCGCCGCGGAGGGGGCGGCCGCGACGGCTCGTCGCGACGGACAGCGGGCTTGCAAATCAGGGCCAAGGTGCCAGATTCGATCCAGAGGAGACGCGGATGGCCGAGAAGTCCGAGATAACCCGCCGACGCGCGGAACTTCCGGCCGGCGCCGCATCGCCGAGAGCGGAGATCGCGGCGTTCCTCGCCCAGTCCCGCGCGTCCGCGCCGCGGTCGGGCGCAGGGCGGCTGATCTTCGCGCTCGACGCCACCCTGAGCCGCCAGCCGAGCTGGGACGCCGCCTGCGCGCTGCAGGGCGAGATGTTCCGCGCCGCGGGGCGCGTGGGCGGGCTGGCGGTGCAGCTCGTCTACTTCCGCGGCCTCGGCGAGGCGCGCGCCTCGGCCTGGGTCACCGACGCCGCCGAGCTGGGCCGCACCATGGGCGGCATCGCCTGCCGGGGCGGACTGACCCAGATCGGGCGGGTGCTCGAGCACGCCGAACGCGAGACCGCCATGGGGCCGGTGGCGGCGCTCGCCTACGTCGGTGACGCGATGGAGGAGAGCATCGACGCGCTGGCGGCCACGGCGGGCCAGCTTGCGCTGCGCAACCTGCGCGCCTTCATGTTCCTCGAGGGGCGCGACCCGGCGGCCGAGCGCGCCTACCGCGAGATCGCCCGGATCACCGGCGG
>JANOEW010000068.1:0-7835 GCA_031413475.1 Amaricoccus sp. | reverse complement strand
CGCGCTTGATCACGCTGAGCAGGAAGGCGGGAACCAGCACCTGGAGCGGCGGGCGGCCGTCGGGCGCGACGAGATCGGCGCGGGGCGCCGCCTCGACGAGCATGTCGAGCGTGGCCGGGTCGGCACGGCCTTCCATGAAGGCGCGGAACGGGGCCATCACCGGGGCGAACGCCGCTTCCGGCGTCAGGTCGCCGTCGATCATCGGGCGTACGCCGGTCTCCCAGGCCTCGCGGAACACCGGCTCCATCACGAACCAGGTCAGGAAAAGCGCGAGGCTCACGATCATCATGTTCGGCGGCGCTTGCTGCACGCCGATCGCCTGGCGCAGGATCGACAGCACCGTGACCATAAAAGGAAAACACGTCACCATGATCGCCAGCCCGGGCGCGAGGCTGAGCAGCGTGAGGAGCACGAGCACCTGCACGGTGCGCAGGTTCAGCGTGTCGCCGCCGCCGAGGTCGATCGAGACCTCCTGCGCGGCGGCGGCCGGCGCGATCAGGAGAACGGCCGTCGCCAGCGCGAGGGCGAGGCCCGGGCGCGACAGACGGCTGTCAGAGCTCATTCGAGAAATCGGCCACTTCAGTGAGGCGCACCCCGAGCCGGCCGCTGTCGTCGCCGAGCTCCTGCAGCTCGCCGCGCGCGATCAGCCGGTCGCCGATGTAGAGCTCGACCGGATCGTCGATGCTCGAGTCGAGCGTGAGCACCGAATCGCGGCGCAGCTCGACCAGTTCGGAGACGAGCGGGCGCGCCTTACCCACCGAGATCGTCACCTCGATCGGCACGCCGAGGAAGGCGCTGGCGCGCGGGGCGCTGCGGCCGGCCGGCTCCGGTGCGACGTCGGCGGGCGTATCCGCGGACGGTCGCGCCGTCTTCACCGGGTCGCTCGGGTCATCCATAGCGGCGGTCGTCATGGCGCTGCTCCGCGGCGTCGAGGTCGAGATGCGCGGCGACGCAGGCGCGGATCTCTTCGGCGCAGGCGTCGAGGTCGATCCGGTCGAATCCCTGGTCCCAGTGCAGCACCGCCTCGCGCGGCATAAGGTCCGGCGCCGGCTCCACCGTCGCCGCGAGACCGCGTTCGGCGAGCAGGCCGCGCACCACGGACGCCAGTTCCGGGGCGCAGCGCAGCCGGGGCCGGGCGTCCGGCGCTGCGGCGAGCGCCGCCTCGACCCGCGCGACGACCTCGGCGGCCAGCCCCGCCTCGGCCAGCGCCGGCGTCAGCGCCGCCACCAACGCGCCGACCAACGGCGCGAGGCTCGCGGCGACATGCCGCCGCGCCGCCTCGTTGGTCAGCCGCGCGTCGCACAGCGCCTCGACGAACTCGCTGGTCAGCCGGGTCTGATCGTCGAGATGGGACTCGGTCGCCGCCGCCTGCCCGGCGAGAAAACCGGAGCGATGAGCTTCGTCCCGGATCGAGGCGATCTCGCGCGGGCTCAGGCGGGGCCCTGCGTCGTCGGCACAGGGCGCGAAGGTCTGAAGTCGAAAGGCGCTCATGACTGGGCGGGCTCCTTGCGGATTTCGGGGGATTCGATCCAGGCGCGCAGTACCGCCGCGCTTTCGTCGCTGCGACTGGCGATCACTTCGCGCAGCCGGTCGATCTTGGTCAGCGTCGCCGCCGGCAGCTCGAGGAGGTCGCCGGTCGCCGCAGCGCCGATCGCCGAGGGTCCGCCGAGCGCGCGCAGCGTCTCGGGCGAGAGTTCGCGCGGCCCGGTCAGCTCGACCCGGCCGGACGGGCGGCCGGCCAGCATCGGGCGCAGCACGAACAGGATCAGCGCCAGCACGAACGCCCCGCGCACGCCGATCTGCGCCAGCCGCGCCGCGTGGGCCGCGACCCAACCAGAGCCCGACCGCTCCGCGAGCGAGCCCTGCTCCGGCAGCGCGCTGAACTGCAGGGTCTCGATGGTCACGGTGTCGCCGCGCGCCGCATCGAACCCGACCGCCGATTGCACCAGCCCGCGCAGCGTCTCCAGCTCCTCCGCCGGCCGCGGCGCCCATTGCGGCTGGCCGTCCGCGCCCGCCGCCGTCACCCCGTCGACCATCACCGCCACGGAAATCCGTCGCACCTGGCCGGGCAGGATCACCCGCTCGCGTCGGGTCTCGGAGATCTCGAAGTTCTGCCGCTCGCGGGTCTGGCTCGCGTTGCGCGAGCTCGTGTCGCCCGATCCGTTTACGTCGCCGTCCGGCAGGTTCGAGGCCACGGTCACGCCGGCGGCCCCACCCTGCGCGGTCTCCTGGCTCTCCTCGGTGTCGCTCGAGATCGCCACCCGGCTGTCGGGATCGACCACCCGCTCGGTGATGGTTTCGCTGTCCATCGCGGCGTCCACGTTCACCTCGACGATCGCCTTGCCCGGCCCGACCCGCGCTTCCAGCAGCCGCTGCACGTTCGCGCGCAGCGCCTCAGAGCGGTCGGTTGGGGTGGTCACACCTGCGGGGAACGCGCCGTTCTCGGCGCCGGCCAGCACGACGCCCGCCGCCGAATCGATCACCGCCACGGCCTCAAGCGCGAGCCCGGCGACCGCCGAGGCGACCAGGTAGCGGATCGCCTGGGCCTGCGCCGGTTCGAGCGCACCCCGCGCCATCGTCACCGTGACCGAGGCCGAGCCCGTGGGGGTGCGCACGAACGGCGCGTTGACCGGCGCAGCGAGATGCACCCGCGCCGCGCGCACGTTCGGCGCGCCGGTGATGGTGCGGGCCAGCTCGCCCTCCTTCGCCCGCCAGTAGGCCGCATCGAACATCTGGCTCGTCGTGCCGAACCCCGAGAGCGTATCGAGCAGCTCGTATCCGGCCGGGCCGCTTGCCGGCAGACCCTCGGTGGCGAGCGCCATGCGCATCTCGTCACGTCGCGCGCCATCGACCCAGATCGCCGTCTCGCGCACCTCGTAGGGCACGCCCCGGGCTTCGAGCGCGGCCACCACCTCGCCGGCAGCCGCGGCGTCGAGCCCCGAATAGAGCAGCGCCATCGACGGCGTGGTCGCCACACGGGCGATGCCGAAGATCGAAGCGGCGATCGCCAGCGCGCTCAATCCCGCGATCAGCCGACGCCGCGCGTCGAGCCCGTCCCAGAAGGATTGAAGTTGCGTCAGCACGGTTCGGCCCCGCCTCCACAGACCCGGCGCATGGTTCGTCGCCGGCTCCCTGCGGCGGATATTCGGAGCGACAGGCTTAACATTTGGTTAGTGGTGCTGGAGTTAGGTGCGATCGAAACGCGAACCTTAACGACCGGAGACCCCATGGCCGAAGCCGCCGCCGCCCTGCCCGTCGACGATGCGACGCCGGCGAAACGTGGGAGGCGACGCGGGAGTCGGGGCCTGGTCCTCGGCCTCGTCGCCGGCCTCGCGCTCGGCGCCTGCGGTTTCTATGCGATCTGGAGCGGGCGCGTCGATCCTCTCGCGGTTCTCGCAGAGGGCAAGGGCGTCAAGGTCGACCCGCAGGTCACCTTCGTCGCCATGGAACCGATCATGATCTCGCTGCCGCCCGGGTCGTCCGCGCGGCACCTGCGCTTCACCGGCCAGCTCGAGGTCGAGCGACCCTATGCCGCCGAAGTGGCGACGCTGTCGCCGCGGGTGCTCGACACGCTCAACACCTTTCTACGCGCGGTCGAGGTCCGCGACCTCGAGAACCCGGCGGCGCTGCTGCGGCTGCGCGCGCAGATGCTGCGGCGGGTGCAGGTCGTGGCCGGCGAAGGTCGGGTGCGCGACCTGCTGATCACAGAATTCATTCTCAACTGAGGGCCGGGAGCATGGACCTGATCATTGACGGGCTCCTGATCGCCGGCGCGCTGTTCGCCGGCGCTTATTGCTGGGTGCTTTCGACCCGGGTGCGGGCGTTGAAGTCGCTCGATTCGGGGCTGGGCGGGGCGATCGTGCAGCTGACGCGTCAGATCGAGCTGGCTCGCGCCACGCTCGACGAGGCCCGCGCCGGCTCGCGCGAAACCCGGCAGGATCTGGCGCAGCTCGTGGCCCGCTCGGACACCGCGGCGGCCCAACTACGGCTGCTGCTTGCCGCGATCGAAAAAACCGGCCCTCCGGCGCAGTCCGCTCCGACTGCCGTCGCCTTCGTCGCCTCGCTGCTCGCGTCCGACCTTTCGGCCGCGCCGCCCGAGCCGGTCGTTTCGCCGCCCGCCGCCGTCGATGATCGCGCGGTGCGACGCCGCGAGGGGCCTAAGCTCGTAACCCTGCCGGAGCCTGAGCCTGACCAGGCCCCCGTCTCGATCTTCGGCGCCGAGCCGGACGACGCCGTCGCGGTGCCGAAGCCCCGGCGCTCGCTGGCGCTCGACGGGCTGCTGCGACGACGGCCAGCGCCCGAGCAGCCGCCGGCCGCGCGCAGCGAGGAGGAACTGATCGCGGCGCTCAGCGCACTCGCCGCGGGCGGGGATCGCTGAGCCATGGCGCGCGCGGGCGGCACGGCGCTCGGCGGCGTCGGCCTGATCGTGCTCTGTTTTCTCGGATCAGCCGCGCTGCGGTTGATCGAGAGCGGCGCCGCTGTCGCCGAAGAGATCGCCGCCGGCGCCGAATCGGGCGCCGGGGCGGTGGACGATGCCGAGGGCCTGCTCGCGGCGATCCGCGACCGCGAAACCGCGCTTCAGACCGAGGAGGCCAGGCTCGCTGACCGCCGCCAGACCCTGAACGTGGCCGAGGCCAAGCTCGCCGAACAGCTCGCCGCCTTCGAGACCGCGCAGCGCCAGCTCGAGGAGACGCTCGCGCTCGCCGACAACGCCGCCGAGCGCGACATCGAGCGCATGACCGCAGTCTATGAGAGCATGAAGCCCGCCGACGCCGCGCGCATCTTCGGCCGCATGGACGTCACCTTCGCCTCGGGCCTGCTGGTGCGGCTGAAGCCAGAAATCGCCGCGGCGATCCTGACAGGCATGGAGCCCGATGCGGCCTATGCGATCACCGTCACAGTTGCGAGCCGCAACGCAGCCGTGCCCACGGAGTAGCGGTTGCTTGAGCCTTTCTTAAGTCTCTGCCGTCACAGAGGCCGGGCTGGGTCGCCGCCGGGCCCGGGCCGCCGGAACGTTCGCGAGTAGGGTCATGATCGGCATCGTCGGAATCGTCATCGTCTTCGTCATGGTCTTCGGCGGTTACGTCGTCGCCGGCGGCCAGCTCGGCATCATCATGCACGCGATGCCCTTCGAGATGATGATCATCGCGGGGGCCGCGATCGGCGCCTTCGTGATCTCGAACGACAGCCACGGCATCAAGCATACGCTGAAGGACGTGGCCAAGGTGTTCAAGGGACCGCACTGGAAGCCGCAGGACTACCAGGACCTTCTCTGCCTGATGTTCCAGCTGATCCGCATCGCCCGCTCGAACCCGGTCGAGCTCGACCAGCACATCGAAGACCCGGGCGCCTCCGTGATCTTCGGATCCTATCCGCGCATCCTCGCCGACGGCGAGGCGGTGGCGCTGATCTGCGACACCCTGCGTTCGGCCTCGATGAACTACGACGACCCGCATCAGGTCGAGGAGGTGCTCGGCAAGCGCATCGAGGCGACGTATGCCAGCGCGCTGCATTCGGCGCACACGCTGCAGACCATGGCGGACGGGCTGCCCGCGCTCGGCATCGTCGCCGCCGTGCTCGGCGTGATCAAGACCATGGCTTCGATCGACCAGCCGCCCGAAATCCTCGGCAAGATGATCGGCGGCGCGCTGGTCGGGACGTTCCTCGGCGTCTTTCTCGCCTACGGCCTGGTGGGTCCGTTCGCAAACCGGGTGAAGACGGTGATCGACGAGGACCAGAGCTTCTACAATCTGATCCGCGAGGTGATGGTCGCGGCCCTGCACCAGCACGCGCCCAATATCTGCGTCGAGGTCGGCCGGCAGAACGCGCCCGCGGCGATGCGGCCGAGCTACAACGCGCTCGAAGAGGCGCTGCGCGCCTCCAAACAGAGCCTCGCGGCGTGATGCGCCGCCGCTGGGGCGCCCTCGCCGCGCTCGCCGCGCTGGGGGCGCTCGTGACGCTGCCCGCGGCGGCGCAGGAAGGCGGGCCGATCCGCACCGGCGAGCACGACGACTTCACCCGGGTCGTGCTGGTGATCGAGCCGACCACCGAATGGTCGCTCGAGACCGGTCCCGGCGAGGCGAGGATCTTTTTCCCCGGCCGACGCCTGGACTTCGGAACCGACGGCGTCTTTGCGCGCATTCCCCGCACGCGCGTCACCGCGATCAGCGCCGAGGCGGGGTCGAACGGCACCCGCGTCGCGGTCGGGGTCGGCTGCGACTGTCGCATCAGCGCCTCGTTCGTCGGCGCGCGCTATCTGGCGCTCGACGTCAGCGACCGCGACGCGGCGCGGACCGCCGCCGACAGCGTGCCGGTCCCGCCGGCGGAAGATCCGGAGGTTCGGGATCGGCGCGAGACCCGGGCGGTCGCCTCGGCCGAAGCGGCGCTCAGCGAGCAGATCGCGCGCGCCGCCGACCAGGGGATCGTGCGCCTCGCGCTCCAGGGGCCGCCCGCGCCGGCGGCTGCTCCAACGCCGGCCCCGGCGCCCCGCCCGGCGACCCCGACCGCCGAGACCCTGCCCGCGCCGCTACCGGCGCCGGAGGCGCTCGCGGACCTCGCAGGTCTCGACCAGATCGCCGCGATCACGGTGTTCGACCGCGACAGCGCGTCCCTCGCCCGGCAGCGGCCGGCACCGCCAGCGCCGCCGGTATGCCTCGACGAGGCCGCGCTCGACGTCGGCGCTTGGAGCAACGGCCAACCGCTGCACGCCCAGACGCCGCTGCTGATGCGCCGCGTCGTCGGCGAGTTCGACCGCCCCGACCCTGTGGCGCTGCGCGACCTCGCCCGGCTCTACCTGCGCTTCGGCTTCGGGGCCGAAGCCGAAAGCCTGCTCGCCGGCTTCGACACGGAGATCGACGACCGCGCGCTGCTCGCCGACCTCGGCCGCACGGTCGAGGGTCGCCCGGTGGCGCCAGACGGCCCGCTGGCGCGCACCGAGCCTTGCCCCGGCCGCCATGGCCTCTGGCTCGCCGCCGGAGGCGGGGCCGCGGCGTTTCATGACGCCGAGCATTTCGCCACCGTCCATTCCGCCTTCGCCGATCTGCCGGTCGATCTGCGTGCGCTGCTCGGTCCGCAGCTCGCCGCGCGTCTGCTCGACGCCGGTCGCCGCGCCGAGGCCCGCCTGATCCAGGTCACGACGATCCGCGCCGGCGCCGCGCCCACCGTCGAGCTCGCGCTCGTCGAGGCGCGCCTCGCTGCCGCCGAGGGCCGCCCGACCGAGGCCGTCGCCGCGCTGCGCGCGCTCGCCGAAAGCAACGCCCACACCGCCACCGACGCGCTGATCGCGCTCGCGCGCCTCGCGCTTGACCAGGGCCTGCCGCTGCCCGACCGGCTGATCACCGACCTGCGCGGCGCGGCGCTGGCGCAACGCAGCGACCCGCGCGAGGTGGACCTGCGCCTACTGCTCGTCGAGACACTCGCCGCCCGCGCCGCCCTGCCCGAGGCGCTGGCCGAAGTTCGCGCCGCCCGCGCCGACCTGCCGGCCGAGCGCGCCCGCTTCGCCCGCCTCGGCGTCGCGGCGCTCGCCGCGGCCGGCCCCGAGAGTCCCGCCATCTCCGCATCCGCCTCGGCCTACGCCGAGACGGCGATCGGCGCGTCCGACCTGATCCTGCGCGGCCCCGCGGGCGACATGCCGCGCCGGGCGATCGCCGACCGGTTAGTCGAGATCGGGCTGCCGAACGCCGCGCTCGCCTTGCTGCGGCCAGCATTGCTGCGCGCCGACCCCGACAGCCGCCGCCTGGCGGCCCGGAGCGAGCTCGCGCTCGGCCGCCCCGACGCCGCGCTCGCCGCGCTCCGTGGCCTGGCCGGCCCCGCGACCGCCCGCCTGCGCGCCGCCG
>JANOEW010000067.1:0-11459 GCA_031413475.1 Amaricoccus sp. | reverse complement strand
CATCCGTCGCGTGACGAGGAAGCCGCCGAAGATGTTGATCGACGCCATCAGCACCGCCAGCGCCGCCAGCGCCGTCACGACCCCGCTCGTCGAGCCGATCTGCAAGAGCGCGCCTAGGATGATGATCGACGAGATCGCGTTGGTGATCGCCATCAGCGGCGTGTGCAGCGAATGCGCCACGTTCCAGATCACGTAGAAGCCGACGAAGCAGGCGAGCACGAAGACGATGAAGTGCTGCATGAACGACGCCGGCGCGACCGTGCCGACCAGCAGCAGCAGCGCGCCGCCGCCGGCGAGCAGCGCGGTGGTCCGGTTGCCCGCCTTGCGCACCTCGGCGAGTTCGCGCGCGGCCTTCGCCTCGCGCGTCTCCTCGGGGACCTTCGGTTTGGGCTTCGCCGCGGCGATCGCCTGCACCTTGGGCGGCGGCGGCGGGAAGGTGATCGCGCCCGCGTGCGTGACCGTCGCGCCGCGGATCACGTCGTCCTCCATGTTGACGACCGGCACGCCGTCCTTGGCCGGTGTCAGGTCGTCCATCATGTGACGAATGTTGGTCGAATAGAGCGTCGAGGCTTGGGTGGCCATGCGGCTCGGAAAATCGGTGTAGCCGACGATCCTGACCCCGTTCGGGCTTTCGACGATCTGATCGGGGACGGTCAGGTCGCAGTTGCCGCCGCGCTCCGCCGCGAGATCGACGACCACCGAGCCGGGCTTCATCGCCGCGACCATCTCCGCGGTCCAAAGCTTGGGCGCCGGGCGGCCGGGGATCAGCGCCGTGGTGATGACGATGTCCATTTCGGGCGCGAGCTCGAGGAACTTCGCTAGCTGCTTCTCGCGGAACTCGGGCGACGAGGGCGCGGCGTAGCCGCCGGTGGCGGCTACGTCCTGGGCCTCCTCGAAGTCGAGGTAGACGAACTGCGCGCCCATCGACTCGATCTGCTCGGCCACCTCCGGGCGCACATCGAAGGCGTAGGTGATCGCGCCGAGCGAGGTCGCCGTGCCGATCGCCGCGAGCCCAGCGACGCCGGCGCCGATCACGAGCACCTTCGCGGGCGGCACCTTGCCGGCGGCAGTGATCTGGCCGGTGAAAAACCGGCCGAAGTTGGCGCCGGCCTCGATCACCGCGCGGTAGCCGGCGATGTTTGCCATCGAGCTGAGCGCGTCCATCTTCTGGGCGCGACTGATGCGCGGGACCATGTCCATGGCGATGGCAGTGACGCCCTTGGCCTCGAGGCTTTCCAGCAGTTCGGGGTTCTGGGTGGGGTAGACGAAGCTGATCAGCGTCTGTCCGGCGCGGGCGTGCTCGATCTCGGAGGCTTCGGGAGGGCGGACCTTGACCACGACGTCGGCGCGGGCCCAGAGGTCGGCCGCAGTCGCGACCACCTCGACGCCGGCTGCGACATAGGCGGCATCGGCGAAGCGGGCCCCGTCTCCGGCGCCCGCTTCGATCAGGCAATCGTAGCCGAGCTTTTTCAGCGCGATGGCTGATTGCGGGGTCAGAGCGACCCGCTTCTCGCCGTCGATCGTTTCCCTCGGTGCGCCAATTTTCACGGGGGTATGCTCCTCTGCGCTCCGCGCGCCGTCCCGGGCCGCGGCCTGTCCCTCGGTTCGGTGCGGTCAGGCGTTCGAGGCGTTTTAGAGAGCGGCTTTCGCCAAGTCAATTTCGCGCGTGCCGCCGTGCGGGCGAACGGAACCGCTCCGGCGCAGGTCCGAGCATTCGCCGCCTCAACTGCCGCGATAGGTCGCGTAGCTGTAGGGGCTGAGCAGCAGCGGCACGTGGTAGTGCTGGCTAGCATCGGCGATTCCGAAGCGGATCGGGATCTGGTCGAGAAAGCGCGGGCCGTCCGCGACGCCGATATGGGCGTCGAGATAGGCGCCGACGTTGAACACGAGTTCATAGACGCCAGGGGCGAGTTCGCCTTTCGGGATCGCCGGGGCGTCGGTGCGGCCGTCGGCGTTGGTCTGGACGCGGCGCAGCAGGCGCCGCGCCGCTCCGTCGAGGCGCCACACCTCGATCGCCAGGTCCGGCGCCGGGCAGCCGCGCGCGGCGTCCAGGACATGCGTGGTGACGTAGCCGTCGCTGCCGGTCATGGCGCGGTCCTCCTCAGCTGACTCGAACTATCTGACCGCTCCCGGCCACGCCAGCGCCGGCAACGATCAGTTGTTTCAAGGCGATTTTGAAAGTCGGCGGCATTGTCTTCGCCTAGGATCAGGCGACGGAGCAGACACAAAGGGTCGAACTCGGTGCGGCGATACCCCAGGGACATGCATGGCTACGGCGGCCGCCCACCCTTCGCCGACTGGCCGGGCGGCGCGCGAATCGCGGTTCAGTTCGTGCTGAACTACGAGGAGGGCGGCGAGAATTGCGTGCTTCACGGCGACGCGGCGTCCGAGGCGTTCCTCGGCGAGATCGTCGGCGCCGCGCCCTGGCCCGGGGCGCGACACAGGAACATGGAATCGATCTACGAATACGGCGCGCGGGCCGGGTTCTGGCGGCTGCGCGACCTGTTCGTGTCGCGCGACGTGCCGGTCACCGTCTATGGCGTCGCCTCGGCGCTCGCGCGCTCGCCCGCCCAGGTCGCCGCGATGCAGGAGGCCGGCTGGGAGATCGCCAGCCACGGGCTGAAATGGATCGACTACCGTGATGTCTCGCGAGACGCCGAGGCGGCCGACATGGCCGAGGCGATCCGGCTGCACACCGAAGTCACCGGAGCGGTCCCGACCGGCTGGTACACCGGCCGCACCTCGGTCAACACCGTCGATCTCGCGACCGAAGCGGGCGTGTTCGACTGGGTCTCGGACGCCTACGACGACGACCTACCCTACTGGCGCGAACACGCCGGCCGCCAGCAACTGATCATTCCCTACACGCTCGACGCCAACGACATGCGTTTCGCGACGCCGCAGGGCTTCAACGCCGGCGAGCAGTTCTTCGGCTACCTCAAGGACAGCTTTGACACCCTGTATGCCGAGGGCGAGGACGGCGCGCCAAAAATGCTGTCGGTCGGCCTGCACTGCCGGCTGGTCGGCCGCCCCGGCCGCGCGGCGGCGCTCGCCCGGTTCGTCGACTACGCCCGCGGCCACCGCCACGTCTGGTTCGCGACCCGCCTCGACATCGCTCGTCACTGGGCGGCGCGGCATCCGGCGCCGGCCCCGCGCGAACGCCCGTCCGCCTTGGACCGCAAGACGTTCGTTGCGCGCTTCGGCGGCGTGTTCGAGCATTCCCCCTGGGTCGCGGACCGCGCCCACGCCCTTGAGCTCGGCCCCGCCCACGACACCGCCGCCGGGCTGCACAGCGCGCTCGCGCGGTGCTTCCGCTCCGGCTCCGAGGCCGATCGCCTCGGGGTGCTAAGCGCCCACCCCGACCTCGCAGGCAAGCTCGCCGCGGCGCAGCGCCTCACGCCGGAGTCCCCCGCCGAGCAGGCCGGCGCCGGCCTGGACGCCCTGACCGACGCCGAGCGGTCCCGCTTCACCGAACTCAACGCGGCCTACACGGCGAAGTTCGGGTTCCCGTTCATCGTCGCCGTCCGCGGCCTCGGCAAGGACGAGATCCTGCGCGTCTTCGAGACCCGCCTCGCCAGCGATCGCAGAGCCGAACTCGCCACCGCCAGCGCCCAGGTCGAGCGCATCGCGCTGCTGCGCCTGCGCGAGATGCTGCCCGAATGACCCCGCCCGAATGACCCCGCCCGAACGCCTCTGGATCAAGACCCCGCTCGCCATCCTCGCCGAGGGCGCGGCCGCCTGTCGTGGGCGGGCCGACATCGGAACGCTCGCGGTCGGCGCGCATCGCGCGGACCGCGTTAAGTTCGCCGGCCGCTGTGCCGTCGAGGACGGCCTGCCGGTTGGCATCGACCTCGCCCGCCTGCGAGCCGAGCACGGCGCCCCGGCCCGGCGTTTTCTGGAGGAAGCGTCATGAACGAACAGAATTCGATGGCCCGCCGAGGTGTGACGCCGCTGCGCAGCAAGAATGCGTTCGGGACCTACGCCGAGGACGAGCCGCGACCGAGCCTGACCCGCTCGTACTACGCACCGAAGGGCGGGCTCCCCGGCCAGAACGAATTGCTCACCGGGCGCGCGGTTTTTACCGAGGCCTACGCCTTCATTCCCCGCGGCGTCATGACCGACATTGTGACGTCGGGGCTTCCGTTCTGGGACAAGACGCGGGCCTGGATCATCGCGCGACCGATGTCGGGCTTCGCCGAGACCTTCTCGCAGTACATCATGGAGGTCGAGCCCGGCGGCGGCAGCCAGCGCCCCGACACCGAGACCGGGGTGAGCTCGATTCTCTTCACCGTCGAGGGCGATCACCTCGTCACCATCGGGCCGGAGACCTTTCTGCTCAGCCCCGGGCACTTCGCCTTCATTCCGCCGGGCATGGCCTGGACCCAGCGCAACCATTCCGGCGCGCGCGTGGTGTTCCACTGGATCCGCAAGGCCTACGAGCCGGTCGAGGATCTCGGCCCGCCGCTGCCTCTGGTGGTCAACGAGGCGGACGTGCGCAACATGGCCATGCCCGACACGCTGGGCCGCTGGACCACCACGCGCTTCTTCGATCATTCCGACCTGCGCCACGACATGCACGTGACGATCGTCAACCTCGAGCCGGGGGCCGAGATCCCGTTCATGGAGACGCACGTGATGGAACACGGCCTCTACGTGCTCGAGGGCAAGGGCGTCTACAAGCTCAACCGCGACTGGGTCGAGGTCGAGGCCGGCGACTTCATGTGGTTGCGCGCGTTCTGCCCGCAGGGCTGCTACGCCGGCGGGCACGGGCGGTTCCGTTACCTGCTCTACAAGGACGTGAACCGCCACCCACGCCTGCGCAGCGCCGGCGCGTTCGGCCGCTGATGCGCGGCCCGGTCCCGATTCGGCCGCTGACGACCGAGGCGTTCGCGCCGTTCGGCGACGTGATCGAAGCCGCGGGCGTGCCGAGCTTCACGTTCAACGGCGGAATGGCCGACCGCTTCCACGACCTCGCCCGGGCCGAAGTCCACGGGACCGGGGCGCGGCTGGGAATCAGCATCGGACGGGCGCGGCCCTACGCATTGCCGCTGGCGCTGCACCTGGTCGAGCGCCACCCGCTCGGCAGCCAGGCCTTCGTGCCGCTGACCGGCGACCCGTTCCTGGTGGTAGTGGCGCCCGACCTTGGCGGGACGCCGGGCGATCCGGTCGCCTTCCTGACGGCGTCGGGGCAGGGCGTTAACTACCTGCGGAATGTCTGGCACGGCGTGCTGACGCCCCTGGCGCACGACGCCGCGTTCCTGATCGTCGATCGGATCGGCGCGGGCGCGAACCTCGAAGAGTTCGTTTTCGATCCGCCTTGGGCGATCGGGCCCTGAGGGCGGGTGCGCCCCGCCCCCAGTCCGATCGAGCTCCGACGATCTGCTCGGCCCTCCGGCTACAACACGACAGAAGTCACAACAAACCTGATACGGACCAGTCGACGGAGCGGCGCAATCAGCGCCACGTCGCCGGCCATTCGCCCTCCCGGACAGCGCTACCAACGGTCTTTTAGCGGCGCAGTTTGTCAGCGTCGTGACGATGGCGAACTTCACGGCTTCGTACCGTCGCCAGCGATCGACGAGGGAGGTTCGCACGCGTGTGAACTACCGAAGATATTATTTTTGTTTAATTTTATGGCACTGAGCTTTTCCGGTACGTCGGACCTGGCGCGCTCGACGGGGCGGAGACCTGCCGGAGACCGGCGGAGCGACGACCCGCCGGCCCAACATCATCGCGCCCGGCTTCGCCGCTGGGGACATACAGGATCAGCTGTCGAACCGGGTCGCGCCGCGCCGCGTCTCGTCGAGGCCGTGACCGAGCACCGCCGCCTGGTAGGCGCGCTGGTCGCAGTTGGCGCGGGGGCAGACCCGGCAATTGATGCCGATCGGGGTCATCCAGGCCCCGGCGAGCTGGAACGCCTCGGCGTAGCCGATCTGCGGCGCGTGCTCGACGGTGCAGCCCATTGCGACGGCGAGGCGGTTGTCCTGGGCATGGCGCTCGAAGGCCGGACGCTCGACGGTGCGCGAGACGACGAAATACTGGCTCGCGTCGGGCATCTCGACGAACTGCGGCACGATGCGGCCGGGCATCCGGAACGAGGTGTGAATGTCCAGCCTCGGGCAGGCGCCGCCGAATTCCGCGAGGTGGAAGTCGGTGGCGTTGAACCGCTTGGTCACGTTGCCGGCCTTGTCGATGCGCAGGAAGAAGAACGGCACGCCCTGCGCGCCCTCGCGCTGCAGCGTGGTCGCGCGGTGGCAGGCCTGCTCGAAGCTGACGCCGAAGCGGGTGGCGAGGTGGTCGAAGTCGTATTTGGAGTCGCGCGCTTCGGCGAGATAGGCGTCGTAGGGCATCAGCACCGCCGCGGCGTAATAGTTCGCGAGTTCCACCCGGCAGCGGCCCTGCTCGCGCGGCGCGGCGATGTCCGACCGCGTGAGCAGGCCGTCGAGCACCGCGTCGAGCGTCAGCAGGCCGAACATGTGCACGAGCTGGAACACCCGGTTCGGATGATCGAGCGCCTGCGACAGCAGGATCTCTCCCGCGCGTTCGTCGTAGCGGCGCAGCGACTGCGGCAGATCGGCCACCGGCACCACCCGCACAGCGATCCCGAGCGTGCGCTTCAGCCGCAGCTTCAGGTAGGAATAGATCTCGTCGGTCTCGGGTGCGTCATCGCGCCAGAACGTCTCGGACGCGTCTTCGAGTTCGCGGAAATGGTTGCGGTTGCGCCGGAAGAAGTTGTGCACAGCCGCCTCGGGCCGGCTGGCGACCAGTTCGCGCGCCTCTCCGGCGCCGCTCTCGGAGATGCTGAGCAACTGGTCCGTCGCGCTCTGATAGCTTTGGTGCAGCCGCAGGAACGCCCCAGCGAGGCTCGGGCAGTGCACCAGCGCCGCGCGCAGCTGCGCCAGATCGGGACGCGCGCCCTCGAAGATCGGATCCTGGACGATGGCGCGCAGGTCGGCGAGCCGGGTCGAGCCCTCGTCCTCGGCGATGTCGCGCCAATCGACGCCGTAGGCGTCGAACAGCCGCAGCAGCACCGTGACCGAGACGCTGCGCTGGTTGCTTTCCAGCAGGTTCACGTAGGCCGGGCTGATGCCGAGCGCCTTGGCCATGGCGGTCTGTGTCTCGCCGCGATCCGTGCGCAGCCGGCGCAGATGCGGGCCGATGAAGGTTTTCTGCATCGATATACCCCTCCAGTCATTTACACTATTACGGATTTGATAACCTGTAAATTCTCGCATTTACAACATGACCCGAAGGGCGATTGCCGGCTGCGCGTCGAAGGTCCAGAGAGTCTTTAGGTGGCCGGAGCGACCGACCCTCGCGACCGGCTCACGTCAGGGAGGCGACCATGAGCCATCGGCTCTTTCCATTGCGCCGGCAGCGGCTGCAACGCAGCGAACTGGCGGTTCCCGCATCGAATCCGACGATGATCGACAAGGCCGCCGACGGGCCGGGGGACTACGTGTTCCTCGACCTCGAAGACGCCGTGGCCCCACCCGAGAAGGTCCAGGCCCGCAAGAACGCGATCCAGGCGCTCAACGACATCGACTGGGCGGCGAAGGGCAAGACGGTGTCGGTACGAATCAACGGGCTCGACACCCACTACATGTATCGCGACGTAGTCGACATCATGGAGCAGGCCGGCGACCGGGTGCACACACTGCTGGTGCCCAAGGTCGGGGTGCCGGGCGACCTCTACATGGTCGAGGCGATGGTCAACCAGATCGAGATGGGCTGCGGGCTGACGACACAGGTCGGGCTGGAGGCGCTGATCGAGACCGCGCTCGGCATGGCGAACGTCGAGGCGATCGCCCAGTTCGGCGGGCGGCTGGAGGCGCTGCATTTCGGCGTGGCCGACTACGCCGCCTCCATGCGGGCGCGCACCACCAACATCGGCGGCCTGAACTCCGACTATCCCGGCGACCAGTGGCACGCGGCGATCTGCCGGATGACGATCGCCTGCCGCGCCTACGGGTTGCGCGCCATCGACGGGCCGTTCGGCGACTTCGCCGACCCCGAGGGCTACAAGGACGGCGCGCGGCGCGCGGCGGCGCTGGGCTGCGAGGGCAAGTGGGCGATCCACCCCAGCCAGGTGGCGCTGGCCAACGAGGTGTTCTCGCCGCTGCCCGCCGAGGTGAGCAAGGCGCGGCGCATCATCGAGGAGCTGCGCAAGGCCGAGGCCCAGGGCAAGGGCGCGGCGGCGCTCGACGGCAAGATGATCGACGCGGCGAGCGAGAAGATGGCGATGAACGTGATCGCGCTCGACGACGCGATCCAGGCGGCGCAGTAGGGGGGTCTCAGATGGACATCCACGAATATCAGGCCAAGGACATCCTCGCCCGTTTCGGCGTGCCGGTGCCGCGCGGCGGGCTGGCCTATTCGCCCGAGCAGGCCGGCTACCGTGCCCGCGAGATCGGCGGCGACGCCTGGGTGGTGAAGGCGCAGATCCATTCCGGCGGCCGTGGCCAGGCCGGCGGCGTGAAGCTGTGCCGCTCCGAGGAGGAGGTGCGCGACTTCGCAGCGACGCTGTTCGGCCGGATGCTGGTGACGAAGCAGACCGGCGAGGGCGGCAAGATGGTCGACCGCGTGCTGGTCGAGGAGGCCTCCGAGATCGCGCGGGAGATGTATCTCGGCTTCGTGCTCGACCGCAAATCCGAGCGGATCATGATCGTCGCCTCGGGCCACGGCGGCATTGAGATCGAGGAGCTGGCCGAGACCGATCCCGACAGCCTGGTGCGCATGTCGGTCGACCCGGCCGTCGGCCTCGCCGAGTTCCAGGCGCGCGAGCTGGCGTTCGACCTGCGGCTGAACCCCGGCCAGGTGGCGAAGATGGTTACCGTCCTGCGCGCCTGCTACCGCGCCTACCGCGACCTCGACGCGACCATGGTCGAGATCAATCCGCTGGTGGTCACCGGATCGGGCGACCTCAAGGCGCTCGACGCCAAGATGTCGTTCGACACCAACGCGCTGTTCCGCCGGCCGCAGATCGCCGAGCTGCGCGACCGCAGCCAGGAGGACCCGCGCGAGAGCACCGCCGGCGACCACGGCCTGTCTTACGTAGGACTCGAGGGCGACATCGGCTGCATCATTAACGGCGCCGGCCTCGCCATGGCGACGATGGATATGATCAAGCTCGCGGGCGGGGCCCCGGCGAACTTTCTCGATATCGGCGGCGGCGCAAGCCCCGAGCGGGTGGTGCGCGCCTTCCGCACCGTGCTGACCGACAAAAACGTGTCGGTGATGCTGGTCAACATCTTCGCCGGCATCAACCGCTGCGACTGGGTGGCCGAGGGCGTGGTCGCCGCCTATAAGGAGGTCGGGATCGAGATCCCGCTGGTGGTGCGGCTCGCGGGCACCAAGGTCGACGAGGGGCGCGCGATCATCGAGCAGTCGGGCCTGCCGATCATCACCGCCGACACGCTGGCCGACGCGGCGGCGAAGGCCGTCGCCTCGCTGCCGCGCAAGGCCGCCTGAGGGGAGAGCGACATGGCGATTCTGATCGAACGCACGACCAAGGTCATCGTCCAGGGCATCTCCGGACGCATCGGCAAGTTCCACGCCACCGAGATGATAGCGTATGGCACCAACGTGGTCGGCGGCGTGACGCCGGGCAAGGGCGGCGAGGACGTGCTCGGCGTGCCGGTGTTTGACACCGTGCGGCAGGCGGTCGAGAGCACTGGGGCAGAGGCGAGCCTGGTGTTCGTGCCGCCCCCGTTCGCGGCGGACGCGATCATGGAGGCGGCGGATGCCGGCATCCGCACCGCGATCTGCGTGACCGACGGCATCCCGGCGCAAGACATGATGCGGGTGAAGCGCTTCCTGCGGCGCTACCGCGAGGACCGCAAGTTGCGGCTGATCGGGCCGAACTGCGCCGGGGTGATCAGTCCGGGCCAGGGCTTCCTCGGGATCATGCCGCCGGCGATCTATATGGCGGGACGGGTCGGCATCGTCGGGCGCTCAGGCACACTCGGCTACGAGGCGGCGAGCCAGATGAAGGCGCTCGGCATCGGCGTCTCGACGAGCGTGGGCATCGGCGGCGACCCGATCAACGGCTCGTCGTTCAAGGACATCCTCGCGCTGTTCGAGGCCGATCCCGGCACCGACGCGGTGATGATGATCGGCGAGATCGGCGGCCCGCAGGAGGCGGAAGCCGCGGCCTTCGTGCGCGACCACATGAAGAAACCGGTGGTCGCCTACGTCGCCGGGCTTTCCGCGCCGAAGGGCCGAAAGATGGGCCACGCCGGGGCGATCATCTCGGCCTTCGGCGAGAGCGCCCAGGAGAAGGTCGAGATTCTCGAGGCCGCCGGCATCGCGGTCGCACCGAACCCGTCGGCGATGGGCGAAACCATGGCCGCCGTGCTCAGGGCGCGCGCTGCGGCCTGAGGGTCTCCCACGGGCTTCCCATGGGCGACCCGCCCTTGACAGGGGTGCTGGGTCGCCCGCAGCGTCGTATCTCGTGGACGCCCCGCTCGCCCCGCTCGCCGTGATCGCGCTGTGCGGCGCGCTCGGCGGCATGGCGCGGCATTTCGTCTCGGGTTTCGTCGCCTGCCGAGGCGGCGACCGGTTTCCCTGGAGCACGCTCGTGGTGAATCTCACCGGCGCCGCCGCCATCGGGGCGTTCGCCGCCGTGTTGACCGGAACCGAACCGGGGCCGCCGTCGCTGCTCTGGCTGGCGCTCGCCACCGGTTTCCTCGGCAGCTACACGACCGTGTCCGCGTTCTCGCTGCAGACCCTCGCCCTGTTTCGGGCCGGCGACACCCATCGCGCGTTTGCCTACGTCGCGGCCTCGGTCGCGGGAACGCTGGTGACCGCGGCCGGCGCCTGGCTTGGCGTCTCTGCATTGGTCGGCCGCTGAGCGGTGTGGCGCGCTGCGGCGCCCTACGCCGCCGTCGGGCTCGGCAGCGCGCTGGGCGCGCTGGCGCGCCACCATGTCTCGGTCGCGCTCGTCGAGGCCATGGGGGCGGGATTTCCCTGGGGCACGCTCTCGGTGAATGTCGCGGGGTCATTCCTGATCGGCGTCCTCGCGGCAGTGGTCGAACCCGACGGTTGCCTCAAGGCGAGCCGGGCGCTGCGTCTATTTGCGCTCACTGGCTTTTGCGGCGGCTTCACCACGTTTTCGCTCTTTAACCTCGAGACGCTGCTGCTGTTCGGCAGAGGGTCATACGGAGTCGCCGCCGTCAACCTCGGCGCCTCGGTCACGGCGTGGCTTGCTGCGGCCTGGTGCGGCGGGCGCGCCGGGGTCTGGCTGAACCGCGCGCTGCAGCCCACGACCGAAAGCAAAAACGGATCAGACTGAGTTAGTCTGATCCCTAGAATTTTGCTCTTATACCAGCGGCCTCTCCGCCTGACTCCGGAAAGGGGATTCCCAAATCGTTCGATCTCTGACTCTCTGCCGTGAGGGCAGGAGGCGGAGCAGATGGTGGCGATCGCGATCACGCGGATGGATTTGACCGCGGCGGAGC
>JANOEW010000066.1:0-2887 GCA_031413475.1 Amaricoccus sp. | reverse complement strand
TGCCGAGCGTCGGGTTTGTCGGCGTTTCAAAGTAGACGATCTTTGTATTGCGCGTGACAAGTCCTGCGCTCGCCGGGTCGGCCGCCCGTGGCGCGGCGCGAAGACCAGCAGGCGTTCTGGTCGGCGATCGCGGCAGGGCGCTCGAGCGAAGACGCCGCAGTGGCTGCGGGGGTATCGCCTCCCGTGGGAGCCAGGTGGTTCCGGGAGGCCGGCGGCATGCCACCATCGCATCTTGCGTTCTCTGCGAAGCCGCCGTCCGGGCGGCACCTGTCGTTCGTCGAGCGGGAGGAGATCGCGCTTTTTGGTGACCACAGCCATGACGTAGGACGACCGCGTCGGGACGTCCATCTGCGAGAGCGCCGCGCGCACGAGCAGCAGCGTCAGCGCCAGCGCGAGGCTCGGCGCGAACGCCGCGAGGATCAGGCAGATGCTCGACGGGATGTGCGTGAACACCATCGTGTTGATCAGTCCGATGCGGCGGGAGAGCCATGCCGCGACCGGGAAGGAAAAGGCGGAAAGAACCCCCGACCAGAAGAAGAACAGGCTCGCGGCGCTCAACGACAGATCGAAGCGCTCGAAGAGCCAGAGCGCCAGCAGCGACTGGACGACAAAGCCGCCGGCGAAGGCGTCGAGGCTGAAGAGCGCTGCGAGTCTGTAGACGATGTGCCGCGATGGCCCGAGGGCGCTGGCAGGTTCCGCGCCCGCGCGTGGCGGAAGGCGGGGAATCCTGGCGTAGAGCAGACAACCGGCGATGCCGAGGAGAGCGTAGAGCAGGAACATCGCCTTGATCGCCGTCAGCTGCTCGACGCCCGCGGCCGCAAGATACTGCGGCGAGGCCGCGGCGAGTGCGCCGAAAGCGGCGCTCAGGGCGCCGATCAGGCTGCAACGTGCAAACATCCCGGTCCGGCGGCGGTCGGACACCTCGCCGCTCAGCACCGCATGCTCGAGCGGCACGAACACGCTGACGCTGCCCGCCGACGGGTTGATCGTGCCGGCAAATGCGACGACCAGCAGCAGGGCGAAATCGTGGACGAGCGCGAAGGCGATGCCGGTCGCAGTCATCAGACTGGCGCCGGCGAGCAGCAGCCGTTGTCGATCGTGGCGCGAACCGATGAGCCCGATGCCGAGCGTCAGCAGGGCCGAGCCGAGCAGAGCCGCGGTGGCGATTGCGCCGATCTCCAGCGGCGAAAAACCGAGCGCGAGCAGATATACGGGCAGCAGGATAGCAACCAACCCGTCGCCGAAGTCGCGCAAGGCCCGAGCCCACAGCAGGTAGGCGACGGCTCCGGCCGATCCGGGGGACCTAGGTTCCGTCACGCCACTCGCCATGGGCTCCGCAATCAGACATCCTGCTTCCGTCCCAGCAATGACGATCGAGTCGTGATCGCCCCCTAGAAGGACGCCCGATTGCCGATCGCCGCACCCTACCACTGGCCCGATCTGGTTCCACTGCCCGCCGGGATTGACCGTGCCTGGGCGCAGCAGGCGATCAACCTGCTCCAGGGCGACGGACGCCGCTCGGCCGACACGCATCTCGTGAAGCCCGCCTTCCGGGGTCTTCGCGGCATATCGGTCTATCTGAAGGACGAAAGCACGCATCCGACCGGCAGCCTGAAGCATCGGCTGGCCCGGTCACTGTTCCTCTATGGCATCTGTAACGGCCGCATCGGCCCGGGCACCACGCTGGTCGAGGCCTCATCCGGTTCGACGGCCGTGTCCGAGGCCTATTTTGCCGAACTGCTGGACTTGCCCTTCATCGCGGTGATGCCGCGCAGCACCAGCCCGGCCAAGATCAAGGGCATCGAACGCTTCGGCGGGCGGTGCCACTTTGTCGACAACTCGGCGCAGGTCTATGAGGTGGCCGCACGGTTGGCGGCAGAGTCAGGCGGGCACTATCTTGACCAGTTCACCAACGCCGAACGCGCGACCGACTGGCGGGGCAACAACAACATCGCCGAAAGCATCTTCGGCCAGATGCAGGGCGAGACCCATCCTGTTCCCGACTGGGTGGTGATGAGCGCGGGAACCGGCGGCACCTCGGCCACCATCGGGCGCTACATCCGCTATCGCAACCTGGCCACACGGCTCTGTGTCGTCGATGTCGAGCATTCCGTCTTCTACGACGCCTATCGCAGCGGCGACCTCGACATGACATGCCCCCGTGGCTCGCGGATCGAGGGGATCGGCCGGCCACGGGTCGAACCGTCCTTCATTCCGGGTGTCATTGACCACATGATCCGAATCCCCGACGCGGCCTCGATCGCAGCAATGCACGTTTTGTCGGACCGGCTGTTCCGGCGGGTGGGCGGATCGACAGGAACGAACTTCTTCGGCCTGTGCTGGATCGCCGCCACCATGATGCGCGAGGGGCGCGAAGGATCGTTGGTGACCCTGATCTGCGACAGTGGCGATCGCTATGCCTCCACCTACTACGACTGCAAGTGGCTTGAGGAAAATGGGCTCGACATCGCCCCCTATCGCCGAGCGCTAGAGCATTTCCTAGACACCGGCGAATACGGCGGGGTTTAGACCGAGATTCCAAAAGTCGGCGTGGCGAAGGCCGCGCCGCAACGCCATTTAAATAAAATCAATAGCTTACGCCCCAGAGAATACTAGACCCCAGTTCCCGTTCCTCCGCCAAAATCTCATCCTAAGTCCATATTTTTATTGAATAACTGTGGTCCTTAAGATTGACGTTCCCACACTCACTCCCACACAGGGGCTGACTTAGAGGCCGATTCAAAAGTTCATGAGACATGGCAATGGATTGCGAGCCTGCGGGTCATCAGCTGGGAAGGGCGCCGGCATAACCGGCCACGGAACCGCCCGGGCACTCCGGGCTGGGGCGGCGTAAAATCCCGCCGGTGGTTGACAGCGCCCGTTCCCG
>JANOEW010000065.1:0-4348 GCA_031413475.1 Amaricoccus sp. | reverse complement strand
CGTCGCAGCCGCCGGCGACCCGCGAGGGCGCCCTGCGCGCGGGCCTGCTGGCGATCGACGCCGCCGCCTGGATCCTGGCCGACCGCGACCCGCGCCTGACCGTCGCCACGAGCCGCGCCGAGCTCGATTGGGCGCTTCGCTCGGGCCGCCGCCCGGTCTGGGCCCCGGCGAAGATGCTCGCCGACGCGCTGCCCCGGCCCGCGCTCGACGCCAGCCGTCCCGCCGCCCTCGCCGCCTGGTTCGCCGCCGAGATCGACGCTGAGACGCTGATCCTCGCGGGCGCCGAGCCGCCCGACGCCCCCGGGGTGGCGCTGATCCGCGCCGCGACCCCCGCGGATCTCGGCGCCTAGGCGCGGCCGGATGCCCCTCGCCATCCGCGAACTGAGCGCCGCCGCTTCGGCCGACCTCGACCTCTGGGCCGAGCTGTCCCACGCCCTCTTCCCCGAGGAATCGCTCGCGGACCTGCCGCCGGCATCGTCGAGATGACCGCGGACGGCGCGGTGCGCGGCTATCTCGCCGAGGTGAACGGCGCCCCCGTTGCCTTAGCCGAGCTCAGCCAGCGCGCCTACGCCAACGGCTGCTCGACCCGCCCGGTCGGCTTCCTCGAGGCGATCTGGGTCGCGCCCGACCGCCGGCGCAGGGGCGTCGGCCGCGCCCTCCTCGCCCATCTCGCGGCGGTCGCCCGGGCGCAGGGCCTGCGCGAGATCGCCTCCGACGCGCTGATCGACAACGCCGAAAGCCACGCCGCCCACGCCGCCTGGGGCTTCGCCGAAGCCGAGCGCGTGGTCTGCTTCCTGAAGCCGCTCTGATGGCCCGGCTGATCTTCGACCTCGACGGCACGCTGGTCCATTCCGCCCCGACCATGGCCGCCGCTGCGAACGGCTTCCTCGCCGAGCTCGCCCGCCCGCCGGTCGCCGAGGCCACCGTGCTCGGCTTTGTCGGCCACGGCATGCGCCGCCTCGTCGAACGCCTGCTGACGCATGCCGGCCTCCCGACCGACGACCTCGACGCCCATCTGGCCCGCTACCGCCGCCGCTACGAGGCCGACCCGCTGACCGGCACCGAACCCTATCCCGGCGTCGCCGCCGCGCTCGACCGCCTCGCGGCCGCCGGCCACGGCCTCGCGGTCTGCACCCAGAAGCCGGACGCGCCCGCCCGTGCGATCCTGACCGGCCTCGCGCTGATGCCCCCCGTCACCGGCTTCACCGGCGGCGACAGCCTGCCCGGCGTGCTGAAGCCCGACCCGCGGCTGTTCCGCCACGCCGCCGACCAGCTGTCGCCGGGCCCCGCGGTCATGATCGGCGACAGCGACACCGACGCCGCCACCGCCCGCGCCGCTGGCGTTCCCTTCCTGCTGCACGCCCGCGGCTACAACACCCGCGCCCCCGACACCCTCGGCGCCGACGGAACCTTCGCCGACTACGCCGACCTGCCCGGCCTCGTCGCCGCAACCCTCGCCCGAGCGGAATGAGCCCGCAACGCTTCCGCCCGATCCCGCAGAGCGACCCGCTGCGCCCCGAAGGCGCGCTGCCGCTCGCCGGCGGCCCGCTCTGGTTCGACCGCCTCGCCCTCCACGCCCGCGACGCGCCGCCGCGCCTGGTCCCGGTCGCCGAGACCCCGCCCGACGTCCTCGCCCGCCTCACCGCGCCGCGCCCGCCGATCTGCGGCCTGAGCCTCGACCGCCCCCGGATCATGGCGGTGCTGAACGTGACGCCCGACAGCTTCTCCGACGGCGGCCGCCATCTGCGCCCCGCCGACGCCGTCGCCCGGGCGCTGGCGATGCTCGCCGCCGGCGCCGACATCCTCGACATCGGCGGCGAAAGCACCCGCCCCGGCGCCGACCCGGTCCCCGAGGCCGAGGAGCTCGACCGCGTCATCCCGGTCATCGAAGCGCTCCGCGCCGCCGGCGTCACGGCGCCGATCTCGATCGACACCCGCAAGGCCGCGGTCGCCGCGGCCGCCTTCGCCGCCGGCGCCGACCTCTTCAACGACGTCTCCGCGCTGACCCACGACCCCGCCAGCCCCGCCCTCGCCGCCGCCTCCGGCAAGCCCGTCGTGCTGATGCACGCGCGCGGCGACCCGCGGACCATGCAGGACGCGCCCGTCTACGCCGACGTGCTGCTCGACGTCATGGACTTCCTCGCGGCCCGCGTCGCCGCCGCCGAGGCCGCCGGCGTCCCCCGCGGCCGCATCCTGATCGACCCCGGCATCGGCTTCGGCAAGACCGTCGCGCACAACCTCGCGCTGATCCGCGGCCTCGCGATCCTGCACGGCCTCGGCTGCGCGATCCTGTTCGGCGCCTCGCGCAAGCGCTTCATCGGCGCCATCGCCGATGTGGCCGATCCAGCCGCCCGCGGCCCGGGCTCGCTCGCCGTCGCGCTCGAGGCTTCAAGTCAGGGCGCACAAGTGCTACGGGTGCACGACGCAGCCGAGACGCGACAGGCGCTCGCCCTCTGGGCGGCCCTCAACGCTCCGGACCCGGGCAGAGGCGGATGGGCATGAGCAGAAAACTCTTCGGCACCGACGGCGTGCGCGGCCGCGCCAACGAAGCCCCGATGACGCCGGAGACGGCGCTGCGCCTCGGCCAGGCCGCCGGGCGTTTCTTCACCAACGGCGGCCACGCCCACCGCGTGGTCATCGGCAAGGACACCCGCCGCTCCGGCTACATGCTGGAGAACGCGATGACCGCCGGCTTCACCTCCGTGGGCATGGACGTCTTCCTCGTCGGCCCGATCCCGACGCCGGCGGTGGGCTTCCTCACCCGCTCGATCCGCGCCGACCTCGGGGTGATGATCTCCGCCTCGCACAACCCGTTCCAGGACAACGGCATCAAGTTCTTCGGCCCCGACGGCTTCAAGCTGTCCGACCCGGTCGAGGAGGCGATCGAGGCCCTGCTCGAAGGCGACCCCGCCCTCGCCGAACCCGCCCGGATCGGCCGCGCCACCCGCATCGACGACGTGCGCGGCCGCTACATGGAGTTCGCCAAGACCACCTTCCCCCGCGGCCTGCGCCTCGACGGGCTGAAGGTCGTCATCGACTGCGCCAACGGCGCCGCCTACCGCACCGCGCCCGACATCCTCTGGGAGCTCGGCGCCGAGGTGATCAAGCTCGGCGTCGCCCCCGATGGCTTCAACATCAACGCCGGCTGCGGCTCGACCCACCCCGAGACCGCCGCCGAAGCGGTCCGCGCCCACGGCGCCGACCTCGGGATCAGCCTCGACGGCGATGCCGACCGCGTCATGATCATCGACGAGACCGGCGCCGTCGCCGACGGCGACCAGATCATGGCGCTGATCGCCACCCGCTGGGCCGCCGAGGGCCGTCTCGCCAAGAACACCCTCGTCGCCACCGTCATGTCCAACCTCGGCCTCGAACGCCACCTCGCCGGCCAGGGCGTCGCCCTCGTCCGCACCGCCGTCGGCGACCGCTACGTGGTCGAAGCGATGCGCGCCGGCGGCTTCAACCTCGGTGGCGAGCAGTCCGGCCACGTCGTGATGACCGACTATGTCACCACCGGCGACGGCCTGATCGCGGCGCTCCAATTCCTCTCCGCCATGGTCGAGACCGGCCGCCCCGCCAGCGCGCTCGCCCGCGTCTTCGAGCCGTTCCCGCAGGTCCTGCAGAACGTGCGCTACCGCAAGGGCGCCGCGCCGCTCGACCAGGCCAGCGTCCGCGCCGCCATCGCCGCCGGCGAGGCCCGCATCAAGGGCCACGGCCGCCTCGTCATCCGCAAGTCCGGCACCGAACCGCTGGTGCGGATCATGGGCGAATGCGACGACCCCGCGCTTCTCTCCGCCGTTGTGGGTGAGATCGAGGCCGAGGTCGCCAAGTTCGCCTGACCGCCAAGTTGCGCGGATGATCGCCCGCCCGGCTTCCGCCCGCCGCCGGCCTTGCGGCCGCCGCCGGTCGGACCCAAGGCGCCGCGCCGACGTCGTGCGCGTGGCGGCGGCCCGCCCGCGGCGCGCTCGACCGTTACGCCTCTGGCGCCGTCTCCCGGCCCGACCCTCGGACGCGGACCGCATCCGCAGGCAACGACGGCGGGGGAGTAGCAGCCCGACGCGGGGTTAGGATTTCGTTTACGATTCAATAATACCGGCGAGCCGTCCCCCTGACTCATACCGGCGAGCCGTCCCCCTGACTCAGAAGATGCTTTGCGTGCGCTGCGCGGCGTGATTCCTTGTCTCCACCAGATGCGGGGGACGGCATGGGGAAGGCACTCAAGATCAGGGATGAGCTGTCGGCGGAAGCGTTGCGGCGGGAGGCTCGGCGCGAGAAGGACGGGCGGGTGGCGGCGCGGATGTACGCGATCGCGCATGCGCTCGACGGCGTAAGCCGGGCGGAGGCGGCG